>NZ_RZTG01000029.1:0-24656 GCF_003997175.1 Mesorhizobium sp. Primo-A | reverse complement strand
GGATCGACAGGTTCGACCGGATCGACTGGTGCGACCGGTTCGACTGGAGCAACCGGCTCGACCGGCGCCACAGGTGCAACCGGTAATACCGGAGCAACTGGCTCGACCGGATCGACAGGTTCGACCGGCTCTACTGGGGCAACAGGTTCGACCGGATCGACCGGAGCAACCGGCTCGACCGGCGCCACAGGTGCAACCGGTGATACCGGAGCAACTGGCTCGACAGGTTCGACTGGAGCAACAGGTTCGACGGGGTCGACTGGAGCAACCGGCTCGACCGGCGCCACAGGTGCAACCGGTAATACCGGAGCAACTGGCTCGACCGGATCGACAGGTTCGACCGGCTCTACTGGTGCGACCGGTTCGACTGGAGCAACCGGCTCGACCGGCGCCACAGGTGCAACCGGTGATACCGGAGCAACTGGCTCGACCGGATCGACAGGTTCGACCGGCTCGACTGGGGCAACAGGTTCGACCGGCTCGACCGGAGCAACCGGCTCGACCGGCGCCACAGGTGCAACCGGTGATACCGGAGCAACTGGCTCGACCGGATCGACAGGTTCGACCGGCTCTACAGGTTCGACCGGTTCGACTGGAGCAACAGGCTCTACAGGTTCGACTGGCTCAACCGGAGCCACCGGTTCGACAGGTCCGACAGGTGCGACTGGCTCGGGCGGCGGGACCGGTGACCGCGACCATGGCAACAACGGTGGCGGCAACGATCCTGATGGAAGCGACAGCAGCAACCCAGGCAAGGGGCATGGCAATGACGGGTCCGACAACGATGGTTCGCCAGGTAACGGCAACCACGTCAAGGTCTCGGCCGATACGATCGGACTCAAGGACTCCAAGCAGTTCTTGCAATCGGGCCCGGCCGCCAGCAGCGACACCGATAGCCAAGCCTCGTTCCGGCAGCTCGTTGGCCTGGCTGGGGGTTCGGTGACGAGCGATCTCTTGAACGTTCTCAATACGATCAAGGGCCTTAGTCCGAACCAGAACAAGACATCCGGTGCAACGTCCGACTTGACTTCTGACAAGGGCAAGCAAGGCGCCGGATACACTAACACCGACGACACGCTGAAGAAGGCAATGAAGGATATTCTGAAACCTAATGACTGAGTCCAGGTTGAAGAAAGAACGCGCGGCCCTTGCGGGAACGCAAGTGCCGCGCGTTCACCATTTCCAGGCGGGCAAAGGGCCCGTGCGGCTGGCCTATTTGGAATATAGTGGGTTTTGTCAGCAGTCCCGGCTGGGACGGCTTGCCCGGAGCATCCTTGAACCCTCGCTTGTGGGCCGGAGGGGAAGTGCATGGTGAGCATACCTCTGAACGCCGATGCACGGCCAACCTCGATCCGCGTGGACGCGGAGGCGACGGGCAAGGTTGGCAGCCAGAGCGAGGCGGGGAGGGCACCCGGCGGACCCGCCGAGTTCGACCGGATTGCCCCGCGCCTCAAGGCGGTGCTACGGGTCGCCCGCTACCATGGCGTCGAACTCGACCCGAACGAGTTCAAGGTGGCGAGCGCAAGCCCGGTTCCAAACGCGACCGATCTCTCGCAATGGGCCCAGAACGGCGGCATGTGGTCGCGTGCGCTTCGCATCCGCTGGTCGCATCTTCTGCGCTTCGAGCACACGGGACCGGTCGTCCTGCTGTTCAATGACGGTGGCGCAGGTCTCCTCACCGGGGCCAGTCCAGAGCGGAATGTCGTCTTCCTCAAAAGTGCGGATGCGCCCGAGGATGCCGAAGCCATCGCCATCGACGAGTTGCGGCTGTCGCAGGTGTGGGCGGGTGAGGCCGTGCTGTTGCGTCCAGCGCGATCCTATATCGCGGCCGATGCGCCTTTCACCCTCGGTTGGTTGATCGACCTGGTACGGTTCGAAAGCCGTTCTATGCGTGACATCGGTATCGCCTCGTTCACGCTCAGCCTCCTTACCGTTCTGCCGCCTCTCATGGTCATGACACTGGTCAACAAGGTGCTGCAGTTCAACAGCGTTTCAACCCTCGTGCTCCTGTCGGCCACAATTGCCGTCCTGTTCGTTTACGAGACGCTCCTCGGTCACGCCCGACGGCTGATCATCAACGTCGTCGGCGCCCGCCTGGATACCAAACTGAACTTGCATGTTTTCAGCAGGCTCCTGCGTCTGCCGCTTGATTATTTCGAGCGTCATCCGGCCGGCGAGACGATGTACCATCTCGCGCAGATCTATCGCATCCGCGAATTCCTCACCGGAAAACTCCTCAGCACGTTCCTGGATCTGATCACGCTCTGCGTGCTGATCCCGGTGATGTTCTATATCAACGCCACGCTGGGCTGGATGGTGCTTGCCTGCGCGGGCGTGATTATGTTGATCATCTTCGCCTTTCTCGCGCCGTTGCGCCGCCGCTACCAGCAAGTGGTCGATGCCGAGACCTGGAAGGCGGCGGCGCTCGGCGAAACCGTCGTCGGCATCAAGACGGTGAAGGCGCTCGGTCTCGAACCGCAACGCAGGGCGCTTTGGGACGAGCGGGTGGCGGAAGCGGGCAGGGCGCGCCTTGCCTTCGGGCAGCTTGCCAACTGGCCGCAGACGCTTGTCACGCCAATCGAGCGTGCGATGGTCCTCGGCACCATGCTGATCGGAGCTTATCTCGCGATGAGCGACACGTCTGGCTACATGGTCGGCAGCTTGTTCGCATTCATGATGATCGCCCAACGCGTCGCACAGCCTCTCGTCGGTCTTGCTCGACTGGTCGAGGACTTCGAGGAGGTAGGGGCGGCAATCAGCGAGGCAGGATCCGTCCTCAACCGGCCCCTGGAAAGCAGTTCGAATTCCACAGGTCTGAGACCGAAGCTCGTTGGCGAGATCAGTTTCCGTGATCTGACCTTCACCTACATCGGCACCAACACGCCAGCGCTTGACCGGGTCAACTTCGACATTCCAGCAGGGACGATGTTCGGCATCGTCGGGCGCAGCGGTTCGGGGAAATCGACAATTGCGCGGCTTCTGCAGGGGATCAATCGCGATTACAGCGGTTTTCTCAAGCTGGATGGCGTCGACCTCAAGGAAATCAACCTGCGTCACCTTCGCCAGGGGCTCGGCGTGGTCCTCCAGGACAATTTCCTTTTCCGCGGGTCGATTCGAGACAACATCATCGCCGGGCGCCCCGGCCTGACCCTTTCCGACGCCATGCGAGCCGCTCACCTTGCCGGCGCCGAAGAATTCATCGAACGCATGCCCAACGGCTATGACACCTATATTGAGGAAGGTTCGCCCAACCTGTCGGGTGGTCAAAAGCAGCGGCTGGCGATTGCGCGCGCGCTCATCCACGATCCGACCGTCATGATCCTTGACGAGGCGACCAGCGCGCTTGATCCGGAGAGCGAGGCGGTGGTCAGCGCCAATCTCATGCGCATCGCCAGGGGCCGCACGATGATTATTGTTTCGCACCGGCTTTCCTCGCTGACCGAATGCGACCAGATCCTGGTCATGGATCAGGGCCAGGTCCTCGATGTCGCGCCGCATGCGACCCTGCTCGAACGATGCGCGCTCTACCGCCAGCTTTGGATGCAGCAGAACCGGCATCTTGACAATCGCCAAGCTCGTCTGGCCGCTGTGCCGCCGAGACTTGTGTGAGCATCGGCTTCGGGGCGCCCATGAGCAGCATCACCCATTCCAGTCTTCCCGTCCGGCGCCGGACAGAGCCGAGCGATCCGACGATGCCCGTCATCCTGGAATTCCAATGGCCGTCGACGGCCATCGCCAATGCGCCCGTCCCACGAATGGCGCGCGGCATGGTCTGGATCATCTCAAGCATGGTCGTTGCCCTGATAACACTCTCAGGGCTCATACCGGTCGATCAGGTCGTCTCCACCAGAGGGCTCGTGGTGTCGCAATCGCCGAATATTCTGGTGCAGCCGCTCGAGACGGCGATCGTCCGCTCGATCGAGGTGCGCGAAGGACAGCGCGTGCGAGCCGGTCAAACGCTTGCTCGCCTCGACGCGACCTTCGCCTCCGCTGACCTTGCTGCGCTGACGACACAGGTCTCGACACTTGAAGCCGAAGTGGCCCGTTTGAAAGCGGAAGCCGACGGAAAGCCCTTCAGCTATGACGGTCTGGACCCGAGTTGGACCCTGCAGGCATCAATCTTCGATCGTCGAAAAGCCGTCTACGACGCCAAGCTGTCGAGTTTTGACCGGCAGAGCGATGAACTCAGTTCCGTGATCTCGCGTTCCCGGTCCGATGCTGACGGCTACCGCCAGCGACTGGCCGTCGCGGCTTCGATCGAACGGATGCGCAAGCAACTGGAAGCAAGACAGGTGGGCAGCCGCCTCAATACGCTTCTGGCCGAGGACAACTGGGCAGAGATGTCCCGGGCGCTCGGCAACGCCGAGCAGACATCGGAAGCTGCCAAGCGACAACAGGCGACGGTGGCCGCCGACCGCGATGGCTACATCCAGAGCTGGCGCGCGGAAGTCTCGCAAGGCCTGTCGGAGGCGGGCTCGCGTATGTCCGATGCCCGTGAGCTTCTCAACAAGGCAAAGCTGCGTAAACAGTTGGTTGAGCTGAAAAGCGATGCAAACGCCATCGTTCAGTCAGTGGCGAAGGTTTCCGTCGGGTCGATCCTGCAATCGGGTGACCGGCTGATGACCCTGGTGCCGGACGACGCGGTGCTTGAAATCGAAACGAACATTGTCGGCCGTAGCAGTGGGTTCGTCCACGTCGGTGACCCCGTGGCCATCAAGTTCGACACCTTTCCATATTCGCAATATGGCGTCGCGCATGGCACTGTGCGCACGGTGAGCCCGGATTCCTTCTCGGCCCGGGAACAGGCGCGCGACCCGAACAGCTCGTTGGCCATGCTGCCCCCGGACGCTGACCTGTTTTACCGCACGCAGATTTCCATCGACGAGGTCGCCCTCCATGGCGTGCCCGCAAGTTTCACGATCGTCCCTGGCATGCCGGTAACCGCTGACGTCAAGGTCGGCCGCCGTACCGTGCTCAAGTATATTCTCGGCGCCATACTCCCCCTGGGCCAAGAAGCGATGAGGGAGCCATAGGCTCGGGCGCCGTGCGCGACAAACGGAGGTATGCGTTCTCGCATCGATGGCAATCCTTGACCGCCTGACTGCTTACGGTCCACCAGCGCTGGTATTGCGCCGGGCGATCCAGCTTTCTGACAGCGGCAAGCCTTTAGAAGCCTTTCCGCTGCTGGCAATTGCGGCACGCGCCGGGATTGTCGAGGCCGAATACCGCGTCGCTCGTTGCTATCTCGAAGGTTTGGGTGTGCCGCCAAGCCGGTCGGAAGGCGCGCGTTGGCTGCGGCGAGCGGCCGATCACGGCAGCCCCGATGCCCAGTCGCTCCTCGCCGCGCTTTACGTGGCTGGACTGGCGGCGCAGGAGCCCGACGGCAATGGCTTGGAATCGCAAAGCTTGTTCGAACGGGATTCCTCGCGGGAGCCGGAATTCGCGGCAGCGTTCGGGCTCGCGAAAAAGGCAGCCGAAGCTGGCTCCGCAACCGGGCAGGCAATTCTCGCCTATATCCTCAGCAGAGGCCCCGAAGCGATGCGGGACCTGGATGCGGCGCATGGCTGGTATGAGAAGTCTGCGGCAGCCGGCTGCCCTGAGGGATGCCTGGGCCTTGCTCTTTCCCTCGCCCGGCGCGGGCAGCCTGCGCAGACGGCCAAAGTTGCCGCCGAGGTTCGACGCGCTGCCGACGCCGGTCTGCCAACCGCAATCTACCTTCTTGGGGTCCTGACTGAGCATGGACGCGGCATGCCAGCTGATCGACCGGCAGCCGCGCGACTGTATCAGCTTGCCGCGGAGAAAGGCTTGCCCTCAGCCCAATTCCGGTTGGGATCGGCGCTCATCGAGGGTGGCCTTGCAGGTCAAGATATCGCCGCCGGCGAGGCGTGGATGCGGCGGGCCGCATTGGCAGGAAATATTGAGGCAGCCTATCGTCTGGGCGATCGGCATGTGAAGAGTTCGCCGCCAGACTATGCGGACGCCGCAACATGGTACCGACGGGCGGCAAATGCCGGCCATCAGGCTGCTGCCCGTGCGTTGGCATCGCTTTATCTTTCCGGAAACGGAGTCGCACGGGACGTCGAAGAGGGAGCGCGCTGGCTGCGTACGTCCGCAAATGCGGGAAATCAGCAAGCGCAGGTCGACTTTGCCAATCTGGTTATCGAAGGAGCAGGCGAGCCTGGCGACCGCGCCAGCATCGCTGGATGGTTCGAGGCGACCGCCTCATCGGGCGATCTGATTGCAGCGTTCAACCTCGGCCTCTGCTTTGCCGAGGGCGTCGGCGTGCGAAAGGACGAGGAGCAAGCTGCCCGATGGGTGAGGCGGGCAGCCGAAGGCGTGGCCGAAGCGCAATATGCCTACGCGCGAATGCTTCAGGATGGGCGCGGCGTGGCTGCCGATCTGAAACAAGCCCGTTGCTGGTTTGAGCGGGCGGCCAATGCTGGCATGGTCGACGCGCAGGTGGCGTTTGCCGAAATGCTTCTCAACGGACGTGGCGGCGCCTGTTTGCCTCAGGCTGCCGCGCAGTGGTTCAAGCGGGCAGCCGCAGCCGGGCACGCCGGGGCTATGTTTGCGATCGGTGCCCAGTACGCGAATGGCCAAGGTCTGTCCTTCGACCCGGTCGCAGCGCAGAAATGGTTCGCCGCCGCCGCCGAGCGGGGACATGGCTATGCCCAGCTCATGCTCGGGGGCTATCTCTGCAATGGTCGTGCCGGGGAACACAACCCGGTAGCAGGCCGCCTTTGGCTCGAGCGAGCATTTGCGCAAGGTGTTCAGGAAGCCGCGAATGAACTCTCATATTTTGCCTCGAAGGCTGGCTCTGCGGGGGCCATAGGTCTGGTGGAAGAGCTACGCTCTGTTTAGGATCCGAGCAGCGAGCACCAATTCTCGCTCCTGATTGTGGTCCTCAAATTGGGCCGAGCGGACTCGCCGCTGCAGCGGAACGCCAAGGACGGTGTCGCTTAGGCAACCGCGAAGAGATCGCGCCAAGAAACCGAGATTGAATTGGCCGGCGCCTGGCCAGCGGACGCCAGTCGGGATAGGGAGCGGGCCACACGGAACAGATCCGCCGCCGGAAAGTGGATGCTGCCCGGAAAAGCCCGTCCTCGATCTTGCCCGATGGCCGCTACCGGGGAGCAAGATTGCTTGCCATCGCATGCCGGGACGTCTCAACCGTCGACATATTCCTGCTCGAATCCAGCAAACTTAGTCAGGCCCTGCTGATCGAGCACACGAACGTGGCCCTGCCGAAATTCGAGAAACTTGCGCTCGCGCAGTTCCCGCAGCATCCGGTTGACATGAATGGGAGTGAGTCCCAGTGCGTCCGCCAGATCGTACTGGGTGAGAGGGCATTCATAGCTGTTGCGCGTGACAGAGCCGATTCGTTCCAGACGCGTCATCAGTTCGAGGAAGAGATGCGCCGTCCGCGCCAAGGCGCTGCGTCGTCCCACATTGGTGAGATGTTGAGCGACAACCGCTGCATTGTGCACGAGGGTTTCGAGAACAAGGGAGAACAGATGGGGCGACTGCATGGCCGCAACGGCAAATGTCTTGGTCGAAGCCACCAGAACTGAAATTTCGGTTTGAGCCACAAACGTTTCAAGAGCCCTGCCCGAGTAGGACTGAGGTAGGACGATGTCGCCTTTCAGTGCAAAATCTAGAATCTGTCGCTGCCCGCCGGCAAGTTCATGAGAAATGCACCCCCAGCCCGACTCGACAATGAACATGCGATCGCAATCCTCGCCCTGATTGACGATGACCGTCTCCGCCAGATAGCGCTTCGGCGTGAATCCCAGCCTTTTGATCAGCGCCGTATCGTCCTCATACGACAGGCGTTTTTCATTCCCGCGCAAAAATGGATGTGGCGTCATTCAGAAGCAACCCCGCCCAACTACTGCCCGAACTACCTCCCTCGCATACACCGTACATTAAAATTGATGTGAAGAATATGCTCCAATGCACTATCGATGACGTGGCAACGGCAGTTTTGGTTGAAGATAACAAGTTTTTCCCGGTCGGCCGATGGCGACAGGTTAAGTCTTATTTCTCTTGAAATTTTCCCGCATGGAATCGACTATTTCGCTGGCGACGAGGCAGCTGCGATTGTCCGCTTGCTCGGCGGCATTTCGTAACGTCATCGACGCGTCCTTAAGTAGCCCTCTAATCTCTGCTGCTGACAAAAGCTCGGACGCTTCGAGTTCCAGCAGCACGGATTCACTCACGTGCAGCGCAGCAAGCGCCACCGCTCTAGGCCTTGTGGCAAGCAGTTTCAGAAGGTCACTGCTGGGTCTCGCACGGACTTTTTTTTTGGCCATCGTTGCGTCTCAACCGTTCGGACAAGATGGTTCACGTCTCAAAGTTACAACGCCTTGACGAATTAACCGCATTTCCATGATCGGGAGAGGTCGTTCAATGTGGCGTCAGGCATCTTCCCAAAGCATACTATCCCGCTTTGAGGCAGCGACACAGAGGCAAGTGCTACCGAATTTGCCGTAGCTACGACGTCCCTATCACCTTGCGGTACCTTGCTGATAAGCGGCGCAGGAAGCATGCCTACGACCGAACCGGGGAGGGCATGATGGCAGGAATATGCATGCGGGGGGTGTGTGCGGGCAATTTGCTTCGGTGGCGAGCCGGCCTGGCTACTCCCTAAGGGTGTATGGAGATTGGCACATCCTCAGGTGATACTGCGACGATGAACCGGACGTTCTACGCCAAGCTCTATCACATTGACGGGCTCGCGCGCGCCATCGGCTGGAGGAAACTGGTCTCAGTACTCCTTCGCCGCGCACTCGGGATCGGCTCGGCGATGAAAGTTCGCTGTGGCGATCATGAATTGCTGATCAGGCCTACCGACAGCGACTTGTTTGTCATGTCACAAATTTTTGGGCACGGCGAATATGAAATTGGAAAGGGTGGACAGAGCGCGCTCAACCGGCTCGCGGCAGGATGGAGACGGAGGGGGATCATACCCGTTATCGTGGATGCCGGCGCTAACGTTGGCTACTCGTCGATTTTCCTCAGAGACCAGTATCCTGATGCTGTGGTGATGGCCATCGAACCGGATCGCCAAACGCATGAAGTCTTACTCTCGAACTGCGCCGGTCTAGAGCGGATCATGTCTGTTTACGGCGCACTCTGGTGCCACGAGGGCGAAGTTGCACTTGTCAACAGCGAGCGCCCATCGTGGGCACGGGGCGTGGCAGACGGAGAAGGCGTGCCGTCGGTCACCTTACGGGGCCTTCTTGCCAGACTGCCCAAGGCGAAATTGCTGATGCTTAAGATGGACATTGAAGGCGCGGAGCTGGAGGCAACGCGAGACTGCGGCAAGGTCCTCAAGCATGTGCCGTGCATCATCGTGGAACCACACGACTTTATGTTTCCCGGCCGAGGCTGCCTCACTTTCGTCTACTCGCTTTTGAGCGGAAGGAAGATCGACAGCCTCGTCAACGGCGAGAACCTCATATTCATTGCCTCGGAACTCCTGGCAGCACCGGCAGCCTCACGGCGGCCGACGACCGGGGGAAAGCGAGCGTTGCCGGTGCGCGCGGCCAAGGCTGTGCCTTAGCGGCCGCGCCAGGAGCCGATATCTGCGGTCGTCAAGGTTCGGTGCAGACGACCTTCGCCAACCACGGTTCGGCACGAACACCGTATCTCAGGATCGTCGCATCAGGAGCGACCCAGTACCTGCCTCAAACCCGTCTTGCTCACGTCCGAAGCAGGAAGCGGGAAAGGTTCGACTTGGCCCGCGGTCTTGTCCAGATACTGCATCAATGCCGTCACCAGATGGTAGAAGATGCTCGCCGGCACCTCCGTTGCCAGTGACCTTCCGCGCTCGTCAATCCTGTCGATCCACAAGCCAAGCGGCGCGGGATCGATGTGCCATCTGAACAGGCGCGCGACACGGGCTTCGATCTCAGCTTTCAGGTCAGGCCCGCCAATGCCATCCAAGGCTACGGCTGCCTTGACGGCTTCGCATTGCGGCCAGCTGCGGGAGAGCCGGTCGAGAGGGATTCCCTGCCGCGATACGGCAGCAAAAGCCAGACCTGTTGTCCGGTTCAATCCACTGGCGACCGCCGATGAATAGAGCTTCCTTGCGTAGGCGACCAAGTCTTTCTGGCCGCTCGCTCGTGCGAAATCGACAAGGAGCGAAGCCCATTCGAAGTGATGCCCCGGTTCGGTCCACTGTCCTTCATCTCCCTGCAACGGCAACCAATCGGCGTCGAAACGTTCCCCAACCGTCCAGCTTTCCTGGTCGAAGAAATGGCTCCGGAAGAGATCGATGATGCGTGCTGCCCGACGCAGATATTCACGGTCGCCCGTGGCGCCATACCAGGCAAGAAATGATTCCAGCATGTGCATGTGTGGGTTCGAAGACCGCGCACCGTTCCAGCCGGGGCTCTCGAGGAACCCGGTCAGACTGTCGTGCTCGAGGTGGGCGTCGATGAAACGAAACGTCTGTTGTGCCAGTTTCAGGGCATCGTGGTGTCCGCATCGATGAGCTTGAGCCAGCGCCAGGAGCACGCAGGCATGGTCGTAGGCGTCCTCGGTCGGGTCGGCCACGCTGCCGTTTGCATTGAGAGTTCGCACCCACCCGCCGCGGTTCGTGCGGCCGAATCTTGCGATGAAGTCGATACCGTGTTCGATGAGTTTGTCCGCCGGACCAGTCCAGCCACGTTCCTTGGCGACTGCGAAAGCGTAAATCTGGCGAGCCGCAGTGCGCATGCGCTTGGGTTTGCCCAATGGCCTCGCATCGAAGCCCAGGGCCTCATGGAAGCCGCCGTAAACATCGTCGACGCCAGCGGTGGACCACAGCGGCAGGGTTTCTTCGAAGAGCCAGTGCTCCACGCGCTTGCGCCATGAGCCACTGATGATGATCCGGTCTTCGGAGGCAGTAAATTTCGTTTCGAGGCGTCCGCTCTTCTCCAGCTGTTCGACGATTTTTTTCACGTTCTGGCTGTGGCTGACGGGTGCGACGAATACCGCATCTGGCGTCGCCACGATCGCAACATCCTTCATCCCGACGACGGTCAGCAGTCTGCCCTGGCTTCTGAAGTAAGAGTCCTGGCAATCGATGGCGACGATATCGCCCATTGTGACATTGCCGTTGCTGTCCGTGGGGCTGGCCTCCATTAGGGATTGCCATGAGCCAAGGTCGGTCCAGTGGAACGAGGCCCTAACCATTGCGATGTCGCGCGCATGCTCCATGATTGCATAGTCGATCGAGGTCGAGGGGACGGCCAAGTAGAAGCCTTGTGTCAAATAAAGGCCCGAGACGTCGGTCCGCGCTCCCTTGTAAGCCCGTTCCGCGGCGTCCCAGATGTCGGGCTGGAACTCGAGAAAAGCCTCCCGCATGGTGTCGGCTCGAAAGAGGAAAATGCCGGCGTTCCAGTAGAATTGTCCCGAAGACATGTATTTGCGAGCCGACTTGGCGTTCGGCTTTTCGACAAAGCGCGAAACCGAGGCTACTGCGTCAGCATCTGCCGTGGTCTCGATGTAACCATATCCGGTTTCGGGATGCGTCGGCTTGATCCCGAACACGATGATCTTTCCTGAATCGGCGGCAGGCACGCCGGCCTTGACGGTTTCCCAGAATTGCGTTGTCGTCGATATCTGATGGTCGGAGGGGACCACGAGCACAAGGGCGTCGGCTCCATATTCGGAGATCGTTTGCAGGGTGGCTATGGCGACGGCGGCCGCGGTATTGCGGCCGACCGGCTCGAAGATCGGTCTGCCGCCGTTCAGGCCGAGCGGTACTAGGTCCGAGATAACGCGCTCGGCATGCCGTTCGGAGGCTATCAGGTAGATCGGCGTCTCTCCGTCCGGCCGCGCCTTAAGGCGACGAACAGTCTTGGCAAGCATAGAGCCATCCCCCGAAAGATCGTGGAATTGCTTGGGGTTGTCTTCGCGCGAGAGCGGCCACAGCCGTGAGCCGACCCCCCCGCTCATGACAAAACTTACGATCCGGTCAGACATGGTCCAATTCCTCTCAGAATGTCTGGTTGTAGGCTCCGACCTCTGGATTGCCGCCCAGCACGCCATCGAGAGCCTCGAGTATCTCTCGGCGCCGCTCTGGCGACACAGGCTTTCCACAACCAGGACGATCTCCGCTTTGTTCGACGACGCCCAGGCCCCAGGTGCCGTCCTGAAAGCCCGTGGCTTTGATCGGAGCACTGGTTTTGAAGGCGAATGTGTTTGGACTCGCGTGTCCGACTATGTTCACGGTCACGATTTCCGCTCCGCAGTTTAGCGCCAACAGTCGTAACACGCGCCGCACGTGGCCGCCTTCATGAATTCGAGTAGCCCTATCGCCCTAGCTGCCACCCCTCATCCAATATGAGCATGCCCGCCGATGACCGAAAGGATGTCTCGTGCAAGCATGAGAGTCTTGTATTCTGCAAGGTGCGTCCCCTCTCGGGTGCAACGAGAAAGATGGCTGCAACATGCCGCTGACCGCATTCAGGTTCCCATTCGGCCAGAATGTCGACGAACGGCGGTTCCGTCGCCTGACCCGCCTTCTGGAGGTCATTCAGATGGACATCGAGAATGAAATCGCGGTACTGCGCCCGTGCGTGGAAAGGGTCACGGACTGTGCTGCGTTCGCCCTGGAAGCGATGGAAAATGGCGAGAGTCCCGAACGCATGTCCGCGCAGATCGGTACTCTCGAGCAGAACCTGGCGATCATCCGCGGACGGCAGGCCTTGCTGGAACAGCAGACGTCATTTGTCGACGCCGCGAGAGCAGCGCTGCCGCGCGTTCTACCGCCCCACGGGTCCTAAGTTTCGCATACGCCAATTGGCGGCATTTACCTTCCGGATCACGGGCGTAATCTTCCGCAGCAGTCTGGGATCGCGGGGCCTCGGCTTTCAATGCAAAGACCGGCCGCATGCAACGGCCGCCTGCATGGAGCGGGCTGCTCTGGGTGTCTGCGTATGCCTGCAGGAGAAGCTGAATGAATCGCATGTTCACCAATCAATGGCCCTCGATGACGGACCAGCAGGCTTCCGCCGGCCAAGAGTTCATTGGGCTCTCCGACATTACCGAATTTCTGCGCCGCTACGCTGGAACTATCATTGCCTTCCTTGCCATGGCTCTCTTGTTGGCGGGGTTTTACAATTCGAGCACCGACCCAACTTTCATCGCCAGCGCGCAGATTCTGATCGAGCCGAAATTGCCGCAACACCTGCAGGAGGGCGGCGAAGTGGATCTGTCACTGGATACTGCCCAGGTGGAAAGCCAGATCGCTGTAATGCAGTCGGAAAAAATCGCAGCGATGGTGCTCGACCAGTTGAAACTCGTCGACGATGCGCAGTTCAATCGTTCCCAGTCTCCGACTTTGCGGGACAGATTGACGAAGACCGGAGCTGTCCTGCTTGACGCCTTGGGGCTGCGGAAAAGCGCCTGGCTGCAGCATTTCGCTCTTAGCGAGCCTGCCGCACCCCCCATGCTGACCGATTTTCAGAAGTTCCGTCGGAGCATGTTGGTTTTCCGCAACGGCCTCGACGTCCGCCGAGTCGGCGTTTCCTACGCGATTGACATATCCTTCACCTCTCCTGATCCCGAGGGCGCAGCCAGGATTGCGAACGCCACGGCCGATGCCTTCGTACGTGAGCAGATCGAAACCAAGACTGACGCAGCCAAGGAAGGAGGCGCGTGGCTGGAAATGCGGCTTCAGCAGCTGCGAACTCAAATGAATGAGGCCATGGCAAAAGCGCAGCAGTTCCGGTCACGGCACGACTACAGCGTCGGCATTGAAGCCAAAGCAGACGGGACGAGTGCTGAGCCGACGCTCGAAGAACTTGAGGTGACGGCTGAAACCTACCAGAAGATGTACGAGAGCTTCTTGCAGGCCTACACCAACTCGGTAAGCCAACAGTCGTATCCGGTTGCCGATGCAAGGGTCATCACAGCTGCGACGGCGCCGCTCAATCCGAGCGCTCCAAGGCCGAAGTTGATGCTGGCCTTCGCGGTGGTTGCCGGTCTCATTTTCGGTATTGGACTTGCGTTTGTAAGGCACGCGTTTGACTGGACCATAAGGTCGCCACGACAGATCCGCGACAATCTGGGCGTCGAATGCCTCGGAGAACTGCCGCCGATCGGCAGAAGATCGGGCCTTGTCGACCAAGTGGCAAGATCTCCGCAATCCCGATACAGCCATAGCCTGAGAAAAGTGCGAACCGAGATAAGCCTTGCGGAAACCAGCCGCCCGATCAGGTTTCTTGGGTTGACTGCCGTATCCAACGACGGTTCGAAGAGTTCGGTGGCCAGCAATCTCGCTACGCTCTACTCGATGTCGGGCCTGAAGACGCTGGTGATTGACGCCGACATCCGGCGCCCGACCATGACCCCCTCGCGGCTTCTGAGCCAGTCGGGAGCCCTCGACCTACCGTGCCAGGACCCTGTCCGTCTCAACATCGTTCGTGCTGCGGGGCGGCCGTTCGACATCCTTTCCAGTTCGACCGTGGACGCCAGACACCTCCTGGCGCCTAGCAAGATGGAGGCGTTCCTCTCGGAGCTAGCCGCTAGTGACCTTGCCGCCAACGGACTTCCTGCCTACGACATTGTCATACTCGACCTGCCGACGCTTGCCTCGGGTGCCGACGAACTGATTGTCGGATCTGTCCTGGACGGCGTGGTGATCGTTGCCGAGTGGGGCAAGACACAGGTCCAGACGCTGCAGGAACTTGTCAAGACGTTGCAGGCCTGCAGGACCCCGATACTAGGCGTACTCTTGGCCAGGGTCCGCGCGCCCAAGCGCCGCAAAGCATGAAACCGTAGCGAGACATTCTCCTTCGGAAGTTGCAAAAAGTCTAGGAGGATCATTCCTTGGGATTAGGGGGATAGCCCCTGAGCGTCACGCTACCTCCTTTGCCCTTCTTGTCGACAACCTCCGACCTTGGAAGAGTGCAACAACAAGTCGAAACAGCGATTGTTCCATGACAACGAACGCCTTCGAGTCACATCAGGCAGCCCCGATCTGGGTTCAGCCATCTCTGCCTATCCCGTCCGACAGCCGAACGGCAGTCCTGCACGTCCTTCCCGCATCCGACAACAACGGTGCCGGGGCAGTGTTGACGGACCTTTCGCCCGCGCTCAGCTTGGGAACGACGAACCCTCCTGTGGGCGGTCTCCTGAAGCGCATCATGGATCTGGTAGTAGCATTCACGGCGCTTATGGTTGCCGCGCCGGTAATGATTGTCGTTGCTCTGCTGATCAGGATGACGGCAGGAGGCCCGGCAGTGTTCTCGCATAGCCGCATCGGCTTTGGCGGAAAGCCATTCGATTGCTACAAGTTCCGCTCGATGGTCACCAATTCGGACGAAGTTCTGAAGTCATTTCTCGACAGCAACCCTCAAGTCAGGTTGGAATGGGAGGAGACCCGCAAGATCAGGAACGACCCCCGCGTCACGGTGCTTGGGTGGATGCTGCGTAAGTCGAGCCTCGACGAACTCCCGCAATTGTTCAACATCATCCGCGGCGACATGAGTTGTGTGGGTCCAAGGCCCATCGTCAAGGACGAACTAAAATGCTACGGCGACCACTTAGGGGAATACCTTCGGGCAAAGCCCGGGCTCACCGGTCTGTGGCAGGTGAACGGAAGAAGCAGCATGGACTACGCCAACCGCGTGAAGCTGGACTGCCAGTATGTGCGGAACTGGTCGGTTTGGCTCGATATCGTGATCCTGTTCAGGACGGTTTTCGCAGTCATACGTTTCGACCGGGCTTCCTGAAGTCCCGCCGTGTCACCTTTCCTTGCGCTTCCGGTGGACGGACAGGGACAGACCGATGATATAGGCGCCAGCCAAGACGAATGACAGTATCAGGAACTTAGTGACGGTCACGTAGCCCGGCAACCCGAGCCCATTCCAGGCAAAGCTTCCGACCACAAGCAGCGCAGTCGCCGCGATCAGCGCAGGAGCCTTGAAGCGCAGTCCCATCAGAACGCCTGCCGCCGATATAGCGATTACACTCATGAGCACCGACATCTCCAGTGATACCCGCAGGAACTGATCGCCTCACTGCGGCAGGGAAGGCATCGTCAGCGTGCCCACTGATATGCGGCCTCAAAGTGCAAGGCAAGTGCCGCCGGAAATTGCTAGCATGGTCGGCCAGATCATTGAACTTGAAGCGAACCAGTTCAAAGAAAGGTGCGCGGCGGTTTTCCGTGTGGAACAGCAGAAAAACAAGCACCTGCAGCGAGCTGGCAGCTCCGCCCACTCTGAACCGCTCTGGCCATGACGCCGGCGCGTTCTTTACCCGTCCAGGCGGCCACCAACGGTCTCGGGTTCGGGGGTCATGTCGAAGGCGTTGCGAGCCGGCACCCGCGCCAATCATGAAGCCTGTCAATTGGTACCTTGAACAGAAACCGTCCCTGCCTGGACGTCGTCCTCTACAGGTAGAGCAGCCAAGCCGGACGGCGGGGCGGGGATATCGATCTTCACGGTATCGCCTGGCTCGATCGGCGTCGTTTCCTCAGCCGTGAGTTCTTGCGAGCCGCTGTCCGTCGTCCTCACGATCTTGAAGATCGGCTTGGCCCTTTCGGCGCGCTCTCTAAGGGCGAGCAGAGCAGGGGCCGTGACCTCGGTATCGTGCAACAACTGCACCGCGGTGTTGGCCTTGCTGGTCACTTCATTGAGCTGCAGTTGCGTCTCGCGCAAGGCAGCAGCGACTTCGCTGGCTTGGCTATTGCCGAGGTTGAGGATCTCGATGTCGGTCTTGCTTATCTCCTGCCTGACTCGCAAGAGCGAGGTCTCGGCAACCAACCTGTCGCTCTGCATCTGTGCGACCGTTCCCTGTAGAGAGAGTTCCCGCGGTGCAACCGCCAGCCCCTTCTGGACAAGGGCCGAAACACCCGCGAGTTCCTTCTGGATAAGTTCGATCTGTTGGTCGTGGAAGGCCATCTGCTGGCCGAGCGAGGTCAGTTCCTTTTCGAGGAAATCCTTGAGTTCGCGCAGGGCACGGAGTTGCGTCGCCATGGCGTCCTTGCGGACGGCGAAGATCTTGCGCTCCTGCTCCATCGCCACCGCGACCGTCTCGTTCGAAGCTCTGTCCTTCAGTTGCGCAGGGAAGGCGATGTCGTCGCTGCCAGCTAGTTCTGATTCCAGCCGTGCTTTGCGAGCGAGCAGACTGACGTTGCTCAGCGCCAACAAACCCACATCGCCCTGACCCACGATGACTTCACGCTCGAGCCTCGACATGTCTTCCTCGCGTGTTCGCAGGCCGCCGGCGATTCCCAGCGCCTGCAGCACCGTCAGCCCGGGCCTGTAGGGGAACTCGCCTGGCTGCGTGACGTAGCCGACAATGTAGAACGGCCTGTACTGGACAATCTCGACAGCGACATCCGGCTGGCGGCCGAGGCCCATGTGCTGCATCAGGCGGTCGCCGATCGCGCGGGCGAGGTCGCCGGGGGCGGTGCCCTGCGCGCGTATCTGGCCGACAAATGGAAGGAAGAGCGTGCCGTCGGCACCGACGACGAAACTGTCGTTGAGAGCCGTCCATTCGAAGATCACGTCGCGTGATGCGCGCCATTCGTAGACCTTGAGCCTGACCTTGTCCTGAGGTCCGAGGAGGTACTCGGCAGCCACCGTCGGCAAGGGGCAGGCAGCCGCCGCCAATGAAGCCGCCGCCACTGTCACAAGCCATTTCCGCATTGTCTTCCCACCTTCAGATTTTCAGGATGTATTCGGGTTCGATTCGTCCCATGGCGATGTGCCGGATCGCCAGCATGTTACCCCTGAGCCTGCCCCTGCGATCGATATACGGCTCAGGCCGCAGGCTCTTTGCGAGATTCGCGGCGATATTCCTGAACATCAGCGGAAGAGCGAAAGAGGCCGGAACGGAGCCCTTCCTGATCAGATAGATCGCATTCGCAACCTGGGAGTAGCCGAACCGCTCGCCGCTGACCCGCCCTGTCTTGATACCGAGATGGACGCCCGTGATCGCGGTCACGCAGACCACGCGGCCTTTGGATCTCATTTGGCTGGTGAAGTCGATGTCTTCCTGCCAGCCGTACAAGACGAGGCGCTCGTCGAAGCGCAAGTCGCCCACAAGCGAGGAACGCAAGGACATGTTGCATCCGTATGCTCCGACATGGTCGACCACCGGCGGTCCATCATGTTTTTTGCCCTCGTTTTCCCGCAAGGCGGCTTCGGCATTTTCCCAGGTGAGGCCAGCATTCGTGGCACCGTCCCTGACGACCGTGCCCATCACCACCGCCCATCCGTCATTTTCCACGAAAGCTTTCTCGACCTGCTGCAGATATTCGGCGGACGGAACGAAATCATCGTCGAAGAATGTGATGATGTCGAAGCGCCCCAGGGAAGGTACGAGAGCCCTGTTCCGCTGGGCAGCCAGTCCTTTCGGTCCGAAAACGAGTGACACCTGGAAAGGACAGCTTTCCGGCAGGTCGACATGCGAGGCGTCGGGCGCCGACACTATGACCTCATCAGGAAGCCTCGTCTGGCCGCCCAAATATCCAAGCAAACGCCCGACCTGTCCGCTGCGGCCAAGCGTCGGGATGATCACTATGAGTCTCATGCTCGATCCAGCTTCGGTTCCGCCGAAACCTAGACCGACGAGTGGACCGACACAGCCTGCATAAAAGGAGACGGGAGGAGCCTGGCCTACCGCCGGACACAGGCTTTCGGAGTATCCCGGTGACGGACCACATCCGCAAGTATTAGATGGCCATGCGCCCGTAGCGGTGTGTAGCCGATCGGACAGCTTGCCGGAGCAACGACATGGAATGGAGACTGCCAGCCTTATGAGGCTAGGGGGAACCATGCTCCACGAACGCTCTTCCGATTTGGCCGTCGCTGCCAAGATCGATGTATCCATCGAAGAATTGCCGGCCGCGCCGGGGCCCGGCTTCGACAGCAATGCCAGGATAGCGATCGTTCATGACTGGTGCCCGAATTTCCGGGGAGGGGAAAGGGTTCTTGCGCAAATCTGCAAGCAGTTCCCCAACGCCGAGGTCTTCACGCTTTTCGATTTCCTGCCACAAGAGGTGAAGGAGCAATATTTCCACGACGTGGAATTCCATACGTCTGCGGCCAACCGGATACCGATGGTCCATAAATTCTATCGATCCCTCTTCTTTTTCTGTCCCTTTCTGATCGAGCAATTCGACGTGACGGGCTACGACGCGGTGATCTCGTCGTCGGCCGCCTTCTCGCGCGGCGTCATCACCAGGCCGGACCAGCCGCATCTGTGTTATGTGCACAGTCCCGTCCGCTACGCCTGGGATGAACAATTTTCCTATCTTCAGCAGGGACGGCTTGGTTTCGGCCCCAAGGGAATGCTCTATCGCTACATGCTCCATCGCCTGAGGACATGGGATACGAGAACCGCGCACGGTCCGGACCTGATGCTGGCGAACTCGAATTATGTCCGCTCCCGTATCCAGCACATTTACGGGCGCCAGGCGCGCGTCGTTTTCCCCCCGGTCACACTGGGCGAATTGCCTTGTGTGGAGGATAAGGACGATTACTACGTTTCAGCGTCCTTCCTCGCCCCCTACAAGCGCACCGACCTTGTCATCCGGGCCTTCAACGAAATGCCGTCGCGGCGACTGGTCATCGTTGGCGAAGGGCAGCAATCAGCCTGCTTGCGGGCGCTTGCCGGTCCCAACGTCACCTTCTCGGGCTACCTGCCCCGGAAAGACTATGTGGACACGCTGGCGCGGGCGAAGGCGATGGTGTTTGCGGGCTGCGAGGATTTCGGCATAGCGCTGGCCGAGGCACAGGCCTGCGGGACGCCGCTGGTCGCGTTCGGTCGCGGCGGCGCCGTCGACATCGTACAGCGGCTAGGATCATCCTCCGAGCCGACAGGAGTGCTGTTCAAGGCTCAAACGGTCGATCACCTCAAGCAGGCAGTGGAACGGTTCGAAGAGAATAGCCATGCCATTGCGCCGCGCGCTTGCGCCAGAAATGCAGGACGTTTTTCAGAAGAGAACTTCGACCGCGCGATCCTGGAATCGCTAGACGCCGTCCAGGCACTTCACGAGATCATGTGAATTCGGGAGCCCTGACGATCTTCGTTTCCGTATCGACGCCGTCTGCGGCCGCCATCGCCTGGAGATAACGCAGGCCCGTCGCCCTCCAGCTGTATTCCGCGGCTCTCGCCTTTCCCTTGCCCATCATCTGAGCGCGCAGGGCCTGAGAAGTGCGAAGCTGCACGAAACTGTCGAACCATGCGTCCTGGTCGTCTGGGGATGCAAACAGCGCTGCATTGCCGCAGACTTCAGGCAGGCTGGCGCGGTCTGAAACCACGACAGGACAGCCGACGGCCATCGCCTCGAGGGCTGGGAGACCGAAGCCCTCCGTGAGCGAGGGGAAAGCCAGGCATAGCGAGTCCCCGAGGAGGGCCGCCAACTCGCCATCCGAAATGCGGCCGAGCCAGTGGATGTTTCGCGCTTCGGTCCTGGCGGATCCTGACCTAAAGACGCGCGAATCCGACATGCCGACAATCGCGATTCTGAGTCCGGCTTCGCCAAGACGATCAGCCATGTTCAGGAGGAGATCCAGATTCTTGTGAGGTGCGGTACTGCCGATCAGGACAACGGTTTCCCGCGAGGCCGCCAGCCGCGTCTGTGCTGAGTGTTCAGGCTCCCACCGCAAGGCATGCTCATGGCCGTTCGGCGCCACGAAAGCCCGCTCTGCCGGGATGACGTCGCGGCGAACCAGTTCATCCAAGGAGTAGTTGGAAACGGTCGAAATACCGCACGCCGTCTTGCCGAGGGCGGGCAACAGATTCCTGTAAAGAAGTCTAAAGGCAAATGAATAGCTCTGCGGGGCATTCCAGACGTTTGCATCATGGACGCAGACGATATGCTTGCGGGAAAGCAGCGGCCCTGTGTTGCAGAGGCTGAGCAGTCCGCTGCCATCCAGGGATGAGGGGAGCTGCACCTGTTCCCAGGCATGCCCGTTCATGCCGCCGATCTCTCGACGCTCGATGCAAGCCAGGGGGAAGTCTCCGGACCCTGGAGGGTGGAGCAGTGCAAGCTCGAGGCCGCGGGTCAGCGGGTTCTGCTCGGCCAACAAGGTGTCGAGAGCGCGCACGACCTCGCGCGCGTAACGCTGAACGCCTGTTGTCGGCTGCGAAAGAAACCGCCCATTGATCGTCCAACGTCGCGCCATGTCGTCCACCCCTTGGAACTTTCAGTGTGGAACCGTCAAGACGCCAGGTCACCATGGCCATCGGGTCATTCGGCTAAGTGGCAATCATCCGGATTGGCGACGTCGGACAGCGTACCTACCTCGAACGTTTAAGGGCCTTGGTGTTCCTGGGAATGCTAGTCTGCCTAGGGTGCCGGAAGGTCGGGGAAGCTGGACATGGCCAAGCTCGGGTTCGATACGAGGGAGTCGCCGCAACCAAGATCGGCCTGGCCGGCGAACAGACACCGTGCCGACACGCCCCTGGCCAGATCCGCTGTCGCCGGCGCCGACTTCCTGATCGGCCATCCCGCTGCGGTGTGCGCGGACCGGGAAGCGCCGAGACGGCGCTGGACGATAAATGGAGACTTCACGACGCTTCGGCCAACCGGTGTGGCCCGTTACGCCCGCGAGGTCACCTTGGCTCTCGACGCCCTCATTTCAGAAGGGCATCCGCTCGGTCGCGACCTGGAGATTGATCTCGTGGTGCCGCGTCCGCTTTCGGAACCTTTGCGCCTCGATGCCATCCCCGTCCGGGTCGTTCCTGAATTCAGCAGGCCGCGACTGCCGCAATTTTGGGTGCAGGCGCAGCTGCCCTGGCATGTGCCTGGAGGATTGCTGAGCTTCTGCAATCTCGCTCCCGTCGCGCTGAGGCGCCAGATCGCGTGTATCCATGACATGCACACAAGGCTCATGCCGTCGAGCTACGCGCGAGGATTCCGCTGGGCGCACCGCTTGATCCTGCCGGCACTTGGCAGGCAGGCCGCCCGCATCACGACCGTCTCGCAACTCTCACGCAGCCATCTGATCAAGTTCGGAATCGCGCCAGAAGAAAACATCGTCGTCACCTACAACGGCAGCGACCATGCGAACCGGTGGGATGCGGCGAGATCAACTCTGGCCGTCGACCGGAGCAGGCCGTATGTCCTCTGCTTGGGGAGGCGGGACCAGGAATATAAGAACATGGGGCTTCTCGCCAGGCTGGCCCCACACCTCGACGCGATGGGTCTTGACCTGTGGATGCCAGGCGATGTCGACGAGGCCACGCTCCTGAGGTACATCCCGCAAATGCCCGGAAACATCGTCCTTCCTGGCCGCATAGGGGACGACGACTTCAAGAAGGCGCTCGAAGGCGCCCTGTGCTTCCTGTTCCCGTCACGGATCGAGGGCTTCGGGCTGCCGGCGGTCGAGGCGATGGCTTCGGGCTGCCCGGTCGTGGCCTCGACCTCGCCATGTCTTCCCGAAATCTGCGGGGATTCGGCCCTTTATGCCGATCCCGACGACGTCCAGTCATGGGCCGAAGCCATCCGCCTGTTGATGCTAGCCCCAGACTTGCGGCAGCGTTTGGTTACCAAGGGGAACGCCAGGGCGAGCAGTTATTCCTGGCGGTGGATAGCGTGGAAATACCTCGAACTCATGATTCAGGTCGACGCCGATTTCGGGGAGTTCGGCGATTGACCGGCGGCCAGTCTTCGGATTGACCTCCAGGAGAGCACGATGGACGAGAACGACTTGCGAGCATTGGTGGCAGCCGCTCATCGCGCGCGCCGGCCTCGCCGTGTAACCACCGATCCTGGCCGCAGACCGAAACCCATGCCGACCATTTCGATCTGCATCCCGACTTACAACCGCTCGTCCATGCTGGCGGAATTGTTAGACAGCATCATCGCCCAAGCTTTGGAGGACGAGATCGAGGTCGTGGTCAGCGATGATGCTTCACCGGACAATACGGTCGCCGTGGCCGAAGGCTATAAGGGTCGCATCAAGCACTACACCTTGCTTTCCCAGCCGAAGAACTTGGGAGTGGACGGCAATTTCCTGGCGGTCGTGGAGGCGGCGAAGGGCGATTACATCTGGCTGATGGGCGACGACGACCATCTGGAACCGGGCGGGCTAGCACGGGTGCTGGAAGCGATCCGGCGTTGGCCCGGCGTAACCGGTCTAACGCTAGGCGTGATCGACTATGACGTGACGATGACGCGCCGGACCGGCATCCGTCGGATCCCGCCTACACAACTGATCGCCGATGCCGGTACGCTGTTCGCGACGATGGGTGATCTGCTGGGCTTCATGTCCGCCCTGGTGATAGACCGTGCCAAATGGAATGAGATCGCATCCGAGCCTAATGTCTCGGAATTCAAGAATTACTACGTCCAAGTTTATATCATCGGCCGTGTTGTCGAACGGTTTGGAAAATGGGGCGTGGTCCAAGAACCTTGTGTCGGCTATCGGTCGGGCAACGACCAGTTCAATATCAAGTTCGGGTGGCTGGATCGCCTGAAGATCGACGTTGCCGCCTATGATCAGATTGCTTTCGCGTTGTTCGCGGACACACCCGCTGTGTGCGAAGCGTTTCGCCGCCGGATATTTGATACGCACGTGATGGCGCGGTTGAACAACGCTAAAACTGCGGGGGGACGGACCATCGCGGTGAGCGCAGCGATCAGGTACCTGTACGGCCGTTACCATGGAATGCCGCACTATTGGACCCGCGCAGTGCCGACGCTCCTTGCGCCGCAATGGATCCTGCGGAACGCACGGTCCGCATACAAGCGGCTGTCGCCCAACTCGGGCGCGTTCCGAGCGCGTGAAATGTCCAACTGATAGATAGCGGCAGCGGGGGGTGCTACCAGATTGAGGATCGCGTCAATGGGCGCAAAGGATGAAGATCGTGCAGAAGAACGGACAGGCCACCGCGAGGCCGACCTCGTAACAGAACGGTTGAGGGCTGATCGCCGATGCATTGGACCATATGACTCAAGGGGATGCTGGGGTCCCTGGGGTGGGGCGATCTTCTCAACAATAGGCACGGTCAGCTTCGGACTGATAACCCGGGTGAACGCGGAATACCATCCGGCCGCCCGGACTGCTGGGGCAAGGAGGTTCTGGCACAATCCTCAGCTTTTGAGGCTCATATCCGCCTACGCCATCGGCTACATCCACATGTCCGGAGTGGTGAGCGCCGCCCATATTGAGCCGGGTGTCTTGGACATTTTCCGTTTCGGGACGGATCTGTTCATGGTTCTGGCCGGTTTTCTTACCGCGCATGTGCTTGGGAACAATGGCAGGTCGGCCGGCGCCTATTTGCGAACGAGGCTCATTCGAATCGTGCCCTTGTATTGGGGCGTCACGATTCTCGCATTTCTTGTCGAGAACTACGCGATGAAAAGCCATCAGAGGACCTTGTCCGAGCTTTTCATGTCGCTCGCCTTCGTCCCCTTCGGACCCTACCCCATCTTGTATCCGACGTGGACCTTGCTGGTAATCGTCGAATTCAGCCTGATCATCGCAGCTTTCCAACTCGTCAGCGTGAAATATGGGATCCTCTATTCCGCCGCCTTCGCGGTTCTTCTTGCGGTCGCGGGCGAGACATCAAGCATTGAGAACCCCATTTTCGTATTTTACACCAATCCGATCCTGATCGATTTCGCTTTCGGCATCGTCATCTTCAAGCTTTCCAACTCCGGGCTGTTCCCTTTCAAACTGCCGTGGAGCGGGGCCGTTACC
>NZ_RZTG01000028.1:0-26198 GCF_003997175.1 Mesorhizobium sp. Primo-A | reverse complement strand
CTCGTGCTCGGTCTATCGACCAGCATCCAGGAGGTCATCAAGGGAGCCATCATCATCATTGCGGTCTCATTGAACCGCCGTTGAAGGCAGCAGCCCGGGATGAAATCGGAAGATATGCGGTTCCGCAATTAAAGGGTCGATGATCTGTTGATCACAGCGCATTTCGATGAAATAGTAAAAAGAGAACGTTCTCACTGCGTGTTTTGGGATGAAAGAGGGCGTTTTGGAGGAAATCTGTTGAGTGTGTCGCCGCCACGATTGCAGGCCGTTGCCGTTACCAAATCCTACGGCGCGACCACAGCATTGGAAAATGTGTCGCTGGATCTGGCGGCGGGCGAAGTCCATGCGGTGCTCGGCGAAAACGGCGCCGGCAAATCCACGCTGGTCAAGATCCTCAGCGGTGTGATTGCGCCAAACAGCGGTCAGATGCGTCTCGACGGTGCGGTCTATGCGCCGCATTCGATCCTGCATGCGCGACAAGCAGGCGTGGCCACGGCTTTCCAGGAATTGAGCCTCGCGCCCAACTTGACCGTTGCCGAAGCGCTGCTGCTGCCCGCCATGAAGCGCGGGGCGTTCGGCCTGGTCTCTCCCTACCAGACAGCGCGAGCCGCAGCTGAAATCCTGCATCGCTATCGTTTGGATGACGTCTCGCCGATCGCCGGCATCGCCAGCCTGTCGCTCGCCCACAGGCAGCGGCTCGAGATCGCCCGAGCCATGCACTATGCCGAAAAGGTTCTTATCCTTGACGAGCCTACGGCAGCATTGACCGATGTCGAATGGCTGTTCGATCTGGTTCGCAGCACGACTGCGGCCGGGACCGCCGTCCTCTATATTTCACACCGCCTGGCCGAGGTGCGCACCTTGTGCAAGCAGGCAACGGTGCTGCGAAACGGCCGTTCCGTGGCAAGCGTCGGACTATCGGACGCCAGCGATGCCGATATTTTCGAGCTGATGGTCGGCCGCACGGAGATGGCGCACGGGCGCCGCACCCACTCGTTCGCTCGCGAGACGCGTTCCGCGCTCGAACTGAACAATGTCACCGGCGCAAAGCTCAAGGGCGTCACACTCGACGTGAAAGAGGGCGAGATCGTCGGCATCGCCGCTTTGGAAGGCCAAGGCCAGCGCGAACTTTTCCGCACCCTTGTCGGCCTGGATAAAGCGACGTCGGGACAAATCCTGGTCGGGGGAAAGCCCGTACAACCTAAAAGCCCACGTCATGCCATCGCGGCCGGACTGAGCTTCCTTCCCGAAGAACGCAAGGTGGAAGGGATATTCTCGACACTGTCGACGGCAGCAAACATCGTGCTGCCCGTCATCCAGAACATCAGCCGGACCGGTTTTGTCTGGCCCGCGCTGGAACGGCACAGTGCCGCACGGGCATCCGAAGGGGTCGAACTCAATCCTCGCTATCTCGATTTTCGTATCGCCGACCTCTCCGGAGGCAATCAGCAGAAGGCATTGCTTGCGCGTGCGATGTTTACGGGCGCGCGTACATTGCTTCTCTACGATCCGACCCGAGGCGTCGATGTCGGCACCAAGCAGGCTATCTACGCGGCCATTCAGGCCTTTGCCGACAGGGGTGGATCGGTGCTTCTCTATTCATCGGAACTTACAGAACTGACGCGTCTGGCCGACCGCTGTCTGGTGCTCTACGGCGCACGAATTTTCGAGCAGTTCACGGGCGAAGCCATCGAAGAGCGTGCGCTGGTCGCAGCCCTTACCGGTCATTCCCGAGACCCCGCAAAATCAAAGCGCGAGGCCGCGGCATGAGCATTCTTGCAACCAAGGCGGCAGCCACCTCTCACCGCCTCGCCCCGTCAATGCCGGCAAGGGCAAAAGCCTTACTGGCCAGCGGCACCGGCATCATCATCGTTCTCTACATCATCCTGTATGGCCTGTATTCCATATGGGATCCTACCGCGCTGACCGCCGACACAGTGCTCAACCTGACGAACAATGCCGTTCCCCTTGCGATCGCGGCGGCGGGTCAGACGTTGATCGTGCTGTCCAGAGGCTTCGACCTTTCCGTCGCCGGCGTCATCTCGCTAACCAATGTCATCATGGCGGCTTATCCGCTGGACGGCCCGTTGGGGGCAGTCGAAAGCCTTGCCATCTGCCTGGCGATCGGAGGCGTGGTCGGCCTGGTAAACGGTTTCCTGGTCGCCGTGCTGCGTCTCCAGTCGATCGCCGCCACGCTGGCGACGATGATCATCTGCCAGGGCCTTTCATTGGTGATCCTCGACGCGCCGGGAGGTACGGTCGCGGATTTCATCTCCTATGATCTGACCGACGTGCTTTTCGGCGTGATCCCGATCTCGGGGCTCTTCGTCGCGGGCGTTGTCGCTCTCTGGATGATTTGCCGACGCACGGCGTTCGGCACAGGCCTTTATGTCGTGGGGGCTGATGAAACAGCTGCGCATCTGTCAGGCATCAATGTCAAACGCGTCCGAATTCTAAGCTTTGTTATCGGTGGCATGCTCTACGGCCTCGCGGGTTTCATGCTCAGCGCTCAAACTGCGACAGGAAATCCCAACGCAGGCGCCTCTTTCCTGATGCTGACCTTCGCTGCCGTGGCGCTCGGCGGCACGTCGCTGAGCGGTGGGCGCGGCAGTGTCATCGCCAGCATCATCGGCGCCGCCACGCTCATGTTGCTGCAGAAGGTGCTGTTCGCCGGCGGCGTGTCGTCCTTCTACACCGGCATTTTCCAGGGCGTGGTGCTCGTGCTGGCGGTGGTGTTTGGAAATGTCGTGACGCATTTTGTTGAACGAAGAGGTGCAACGTGACCGAAGCGCACCCTCCCGGGGCGGCTGTAGCCCCTGCCCCGCGGGCCCAACGGCACACGGAACGTGTCGCCGACAATAGGCGTACCGCACGCTTGCGGCCAGAGACAATCACGGCGGTCTGCGTGTTCGGTATCAGTATCCTGCTGGTGCTGGGTTCACGCTTCGTCAGCCCGGCACTCGGTTCATGGGATCACGTCAACACCATAATCCTTCTGGCGTCGTTCCTGATCGTCGTGGCCTTCGGCCAGGGGATCGTCATCATGATCGGAGGTCTCGACCTTTCAGTCCCGGCGCTCATAACGCTTGGCGGCGTGCTGACGACCAGTTGGATCGATGCCTCCAGCGGCATGAGCTTGCCGCTGATACCGGCGATCTTGCTGATCTGCGCGTGCATTGGCGGGATCAGCGGCCTTGGGGTGACCTTGCTGCGTATCCCGCCCTTCATCATGACCATGGCGACGGGGATCATCACCGCTTCCGCAGCACTTGGGCTTACGAGCGGCACACCGCGCGGCGCGGCTCCCCCAATCCTGACCGCTCTGATGAAAGCGAGTTGGATCGGCATCCCGGTCATCCTCCTATTCATCCTGGTTTTCGCCATCCTCGGCTCAGTGCTGCAGGGTCGAACATCCTACGGTCGCCGCCTGACAGCCATCGGCGCGAATCCGGTCGCGGCTCATGTCGCGGGCATTGCAGTGCGCAGTTCGGTTCTGATCGCCTATATGCTGAGCGCAGCCGCATCCGGGTTTGCCGGCATGATGCTGGCGGGCTACGCAAACGGCGCAACGCTGCGCATGGGCGACGACTATCTGCTTCCCTCGATTGCGGCCGTCGTCATCGGCGGCTCGTCCATTCTTGGTGGCAGCGGCTCTTTCGTCGCCACGATAGGCGGTGCCATCCTGCTCACCGCGTTGAGTACGGTGATCTCGGCGCTTGGCATTCCACAGGGCTGGCGCACGGTCATCGAGGGCTCGATCATCCTCATTGCCCTGCTCCTGCTGAGGGAAAACACCTTCGCGTTCCTAAGACGCCGACTGGCGCGGTAAAGACCGCCCGCGCCCGGCGATCCGGGACGTTCAGTGAGAACGTTCCCATCAACAAGCGGTCAACGATCTGGGAGACCTTCGATGCCAAACTGGAAGAGAAAACTAAGTCTATGCGCAGCCGCTCTTTGTACTGCCGCGGTCAGCCTTTCGCTCACCGCCCCGTCGGCGTCAGCGCAGGACAAGAAGTTCAAAATCTACCTGAGCATGAGCTACAGCGGCAACTCTTGGCAGTCGGAGGCAGCCAACATCGTCAAGGCGCTTGCCGCCACCCCACCCTACGACAAGACCGTGGAACTGACCCAGGTGATCTCGGGCACGGATCCCCAGGCTCAGATCGCTGCGTATGAGAGCATGATTGCCGCCAAAGCCGACGGCATTATCAGCTTTCCGATTTCTTCCACCGCCCTCAATCGCGTCATCCACAAAGGCTGCGAGAAGGGCGTGAAGTTCTTCATGTACGACGCGACGGTCACCGAGCCCTGCGCCTACAACGTCAGTTACATTACCGCTGGCTTTGGCGAGAACAGCGCTCAGGCCCTGGTCAATGCGCTCGGCGGCAAAGGCAAGATCTTCCTCAGCCGCGGCGTTCCCGGCAACTCGGTCGACAAGCGCCACACCGATGGAGCCATGTCGGTCTTCAAGAAGTACCCCGGCATACAGGTCGTGGACGAATACTATTCCTTCTGGGACGACCGTACGACCCAGCAGGAAACAGCCAAGGCGCTCGCAGCGCATCCCGACGTCGACGGCATCTGGGCTCAGGCCGGTGAATACGGTGCGATCCAGGCCCTCATGGACAAGGGAAGCAAACTGGTGCCGATGACGGGCGAAAACTCGAATGGCTTCCGCCTTGCGCTGGCCAATCCAGATTTCCAGAAGCGTGGCCTGAAAGGCGTTTCCGCCGGCTCGCCGCCGGCCAGTGCTGGCTATGCTTTCAAGCTGATGATGGAAGCCCTGACTGGAAAGCGCGATCTCAAGCCGGGCAACATCGAATATCCTCTGCCATGGGTGCCCGCCGACCAGGTCAAGCTGTGCAAAGGCCAGACGTTCGAAGATGGTTGCAACGCCTTCCCGGAAGGCGTCGTGCCCAGTTCCTTCGTGACGGAGGTGTTCAGCCCGACGCTTCTGCCGGAGCTTTCCATCCAGTCGGCGCTTGAAGGCAAGCCAACCCCAGGCGCGACCATCCAGCCTTTGCCGGCCGATGTTCCGAAAGCCGCCGACGAGCCCGGCATCAACTGCCAGAAATGCGAGCCGCCGGCAGACCAGTACAAGCTCACCAAGGTTCAGCCAACCGTCAATCCGTAATGGCCAAGGCGGGCGGCGTCACGCCGCCCGCTCCACCTTTTTCAAGAACGAGGACGAACATGCCCAGTTATCTCAAGCGCGGCCAGGACGCGAGCACAGTGGCGGCGGTCGACGCCAGAACGCGATTGACCGTTGAAAATATTCTCGCCGACGTCGAGGCGAGAGGTGACGCGGCCGTGCGCGAGCTCTCTGAAAAATTCGACAACTGGTCGCCAGAAAGCTTTCGCCTTTCCGAGCAGGACATTGAAAAAGCCCTGTCCGCGGTTGCTCCACGCGATCTCGAAGACATCCGCTTCGCCCAGGCGCAAGTGCGCAATTTTGCCCAGCATCAGCGCGATTCCATCAGGGATATCGAAGTCGAGACCCTGCCCGGCGTCGTACTCGGCCACCGCAACATTCCAGTCAATGCCGTTGGCTGTTATGTGCCCGGCGGCAAATATCCGATGGTTGCTTCGGCTCATATGAGCGTGGTCACGGCGCGCGTAGCCGGCGCGAAGCGCGTGATTGCCTGCGCACCGCCTTTCCACGGCGGCCCGCATCCGGCGCTCGTCGCCGCCATGCATCTGGGCGGTGCCGACGAAATCTACGTGCTTGGCGGTGTGCAGGCAGTAGCCGCCATGGCGCTCGGCACCGGTACTATCGCCCCGGTCGACATGCTGGTCGGTCCCGGCAATGCATTTGTCGCCGAAGCCAAGCGCCAGCTCTTCGGCCGCGTCGGTATCGACCTCTTCGCCGGCCCGACCGAAACACTGATCATCGCCGACGAAAGCGTCGACGGCGAGATCTGCGCAACCGATCTCCTCGGCCAGGCCGAGCATGGGCCCACCTCGCCCGCCGTCTTGCTTACCACCTCCGAGAAGCTCGCCCGGGCAACCATGGCCGAAGTCGAACGGCAGCTTCTGCGGTTGCCGACAGCGGAACTCGCCGGCAAGGCCTGGGCAGACTACGGCGAAGTGATCGTGTGTGAGTCCGATGAGGAGATGGTGCGCGAGGCGGACCGCATCGCTTCCGAGCATGTGCAGGTCATGACGAGCGACCCCGATTACTTCTTGAACAACATGACCAACTACGGCGCCTTGTTCCTTGGGCCTCGCACCAATGTGGCATTTGGCGACAAGGTCATCGGCACGAACCACACGCTGCCGACCAAGAAAGCAGCCCGCTATACTGGCGGACTGTGGGTCGGCAAATTTCTCAAGACCTGCACATACCAGCGGATCCTCACCGACGAGGCCAGTGGACTGGTCGGCGAATATTGCTCGAGGTTGTGCATGCTGGAAGGTTTTGCCGGACACGCTGAGCAGGCCAATATCCGCGTGCGGCGCTACGGCGGCCGAAACGCCGCTTGACGACCTTGAACAAAGCACGTCGAAACATGGTTCGCCGCTAAAACTGGAGCCTAGCAGCCATGACCGAAGTCGCCCTGAAGCAGCCTCACACGCCCCGCATAACGGTGAAAGATTTGGCAAGACAATTGGGCATGTCGGTATCCACGGTTTCGCGAGCCTTTTACGAGGACGCCGTGATCGCGCCAAAGACGCGCGCGAGAATCCTCGCGCGCGCGGCGGAACTCGGTTACCAGCCCAATCCGCTCGCACGCGGCCTCATCACCAAGAGCAGCCGCATCGTCGGCATCGTCGTGTCCGACATCACCAATCCATTCTATCCCGAAGTGCTGACGCGGCTGACGGGAAAGCTGCAAGCTCTGGACCTGAATGTGATGCTGGTGGTGACCGATCCAAAGCGCAGCGAGGATGAGACGCTTCGCGTCCTGCTCTCTTATCACCCCGACGTGGTGATCATCCTGGCCACGACGCTTTCTTCGGCATCGTCCGATGCCTGCCGCAAGGTCGGTACACCCGTCGTGTTCTTCAACCGCTACGATGCCAGCCAGCGCTCCTATGCGGTGACCTGCGACAATGAACTCGGCGGCAGGACGGTCGCCGACCACCTGATCGATCTCGGACACAGGCGCCTGGCCTATGTCGCCGGCTTGCCGAATGCCTCGACCAACGTCGATCGCTGGAAGGGTTTTCATGCCCGCTGCCTGGAAAGAGGCGTGCAGGCTCCTCTCAGCAGCGTAGGGCAGGAATTCAGCTACGCGGCCGGCTATGCCGCCGCGCATGGGTTTCTCTCGTCCGACGAACCACCGACTGCGCTTTTCTGTGCGAACGACATCCTGGCGATCGGCGCCATGGACGCGGCAAGACGCGATTTCGGCCTTTCGATACCGGACCGTCTGTCCGTCGTTGGTTTCGATGACATCGCGATGGCCTCCTGGCCGTCGCACGATCTCACAACTGTTGGTCAGCCAATGGAACTGATGGTGGAGCGCACCGTGGACCTGACGCTGTCCCTGTCGCGCAACGATGCCAGTCAGCCCGCCCTGCAGCGCATTCCGGGAAAACTCGTCGAACGCAGCACCACGAGGGCCATCGATGGCAGGCAATAAGTCTTCTCTGTCGATGCTGGACTGGGCGGCGCAAATTCATGGCCCGGACTGTGCTGGCTTTGGCCCCGCTCGCGAAGTCGCGGCCTTGTCTCTGCCTGAAGGTGTGGCGGATGAGGTGGTCGCCTATGGTCTCGAGGCCCGCCAGGTCTACAACGGTCTTAAGCGTTTAATCGGGCAGGTCGCTGGCCTGATGATCCTGCTGCAGGCAAGCGGCCGCCGCGAAGTGCTCGATCTTCCGTCTATCGCCAGTGCCGCGGAATTGTTCGACGAACTCCGCGAACGCCTTTCAAAGTTGCGGACAACGTCTCGCCTTAATGTGCATCTGCAGCAGTTGATCAGCGCACACAGGCTCGTGGGCACCTGCCTCACTGTTTTGCGCGAGCAGCAAGCTGCCAAGAACACCCCAGACCTCGCCGAGCCGCTCGGCAATTTGTCGGCGGCTTACAGGCATCTGCAATCGGCATCCGAGGATCGCTTCGGAATGACCATGGTCGACTTCAGGCATTCCTGCTGCAACTGCGGGGCCGAAGGCCGCTTATCATCAGTCTAGGGAGGAAATAATGTCACAGTATTCGATCTGGATTCTCGAATATTCCTACGTCACCAAATACCACAAAAGTGGTGTTCTTTATGGTGCGCACAACCAGGGCTACGTCAAACTTCCGTACTGCTACGCCCTGATCAAAGGCAACGGACACGTTGCCATGGTGGATGTCGGTTACAACGACAAAGACTATGGAAAGCACCTTGGAGACAAGTTCGGTGTCGAGAACTGGCGCTCCCCAAAGGAGGTTCTCGCCGGGGTCGGCCTGACACCCGAGGAGGTCGATACGGTCTTCATCACCCACGCCCATTTCGACCATTTCGGCAATGTCGAGGATTTTCCGAAGGCGAAATTCTACATTCAGGAACGCGAGATCGCGAAGTGGACCTGGGCGATGTCGCTGCCTGACAGGCTCCGCTGGATGATGGTGGCTGTCGATCCCGGTGACATCATCCGTGGCGTCGATCTTGCGCGCCAGAAACGGCTCATTTGCGTCGATGGCATCGTAGAGAACGCTCTTCCGGGGATCGACCTTCATGTCGCCTACGACAGCCACACCTTTGCGTCCATGTGGGTCAATGTCCGCAACGACGGCAAGGCGCGGTCTTCCGATGCCTGGGTGCTCGCCGGCGACCTGGTCTATGTCTTCGAGAATGTCGAAGGCCCAGGGGCCGTCGTCGATGTCGATACGCCGATGTATGTGCCGGTCGGTCTTGCTCTTGGCAGCCAACAGAACCTGTTGATGGCCACCGAAGCGATGATGAAACAGGTCGGCTATGAAGCGCAACGTGTCATTCCAGTACATGAGGAAAGGCTCAAGGACCGCTTTCCGTCGCGGATCACCAAGGACGGACTGCGCATTTCGGAGATCTGCCTGGCTGACGGCGAGACATCCAAGGTACGATGATGTCAACAAACTTGAAGCAAGTCGCAGTTATCGGCGGCGGACTGGTCGGAAGCGGCTGGGCGGTCGTCTTTGCGCGTGCTGGCATCCCGGTTCGGCTATTCGACGCAAGTGAAGACATCCGGCAAGGCGCGTCCTCTCGTATCCGTGGCAGTCTTTCGGACATGCAAGAGTTCGGCCTGGTCAGCGATGTCGATGCAATCGCGCAACGCATCGAAGTGGTCGACAGCTTGGTCGATGCAGTGTCGGGGGCCGATTACGTGCAGGAATCCGTCTTCGAACGCGTCGACGTAAAAAAGGCAGTGTCCGCCGAGATCGGCGCTGCCATACGTGACGATGCGGTGGTAGGCAGTTCGAGTTCCGGCATACCGGCTTCGATGTTCACTGAACAGGCCCCAAGGCGATCGCGCTTTCTAATCGCCCACCCGGTCAATCCACCGCATCTGGTGCCGCTTGTCGAACTGGTAGCTGCCCCATGGACGGATCCGGAAATCGTTCCATGGCTGCGCGAGACGATGGAGCAAGTCGGACAGGTGCCGATCGTCGTCAACCGTGAGATCGAAGGCTTTATTCTCAACCGCCTCCAAGGTGCGCTGCTGAACGAAGCCTGGGCGCTGTTGGATGCGGGCTTGGCAAGTGTGGCCGACATTGATCGAACAGTTGCTCATGGTCTCGGCCTGCGCTGGTCGTTCATGGGACCGTTCGAGACGATCGATCTGAATGCACCCGGTGGCATAGACGATTACGCACAACGTTTGGGAACGCTGTACCACTCGATCGCACAGGATCGCCGCGATCCGAAACCCTGGTCCCCTGATCTGATTAAACTCGCCACGGCCGAGCGCCGGGAAATACTGGCAAAGCCAGAGCTCGAGGCCCGTTCGGCATGGCGCAACCGTCGGCTTATGGCTCTGGTTTCTCATAAACGGGGTCAGCCAGAACGCTAGATTCTCTCCTTCCGCAAGAAGCGATCGAGGTCACATGACGTGTACGGGAAAATGGGGGTTGGCTGTCGAAATAGCGCCGTTGCCGCCCTTCGTCGCGCTCCAGCTGAGCCGTCTTTTCACGGCGCTTACGTACTCCCTTAAGCGCCCACAAGGCTTCGCGCCGCGCCAAGCCTAGGTCTGGCCGGAACGCATCGGCCTCGGCCAGTTGCACGAGTGAGGCCGCCGGCACGCCGGCGCGCTGCCAAAGATCGTCGATCGAGGCGAAGGGATCGTCGGTCCTGGCCGTTATGATCGCGGCCGCGTCGGCATTGGCCAGTCCCTTGACCAGCCGCAGACCAAGGCGAACGGCGAAGCGTCCCTCCTCGTCGATCGCCTCCAGCGTGCAGTCCCAGCGGCTCGCATTGACGCAGACAGGGCGGACGTCGACCCCATGCGCCTGCGCATCGCGCACGATCTGGGCGGGAAGGTAAAAGCCCATCGGTTGCGAATTGAGCAGCGCGGCGCAGAAGACGTCGGGGTGGTGGCATTTCATCCAACTCGAGGCATAGGCGATGAGCGCGAAGCTGGCGGCATGGCTCTCGGGGAAACCATAGCTGCCAAAGCCCTCGGGCTGCTTGAAGGTGGTGGCGGCAAGTTCGGGCGTATAGCCATTCCCGCCGCGCCGACCATTGACCTTCCGCACTTCGAGCGAATTTTTTCGCCAGCGACGCCGACGAAGAGCGCGGTGAGCGACTTGCCGCCCAATGCCGACCAGCGCAGAAAACTCAACTGTGGTCAGCCACTCACTCATAGCTAGCAACCTGGCGTCGACGCGGGGCAATTCCTGAGAATCTTGTGGGCAAATGCTACATCGCGAACGTGTAGGCTATTTGACGATCGTCCCAGACCACCTCGCGGAGACAATATCAATGTCACCCCCGGCGAGTGCGGGCGCCACTCGCTCAATGAGGGTTACCAAACCTGTCGCTGGAGGTTACCAATGCGCGTGTTGGTTGGCCTTAGGTTCCCAATCGTGGCTGCAATAGCTCAATCAAAACATCCGCTTAAGGTCAGTCGGGAATTGATGTCGTTGGGGCACATTGGTAACCTGTTGTCCAAAGGGCATTAGTAACCTCTTTGGGCGAAAGCGGCGGGATATCATCCACTTAGAAGTCCGGCCGACGACAGATAATTCTGGACTCTTGCCCCTCACGACGACAAATAATTCCGGACATCACACCGGTGTGCAGTCCGGAATTATCTGTCGCTGTCCGGAATTAAGCCGATCTTCGGAGGTCGTCGCCGCGCTCGTGCAAAAGCTTGAGCGCATGGCTGCCGCACGACACGACACGAAGCGTGGTCTCGATCCGAGAAAGACGAATGCTGCCAACGCCATTGGTAACGGCAGCGCAGTTCTGAAGGAGGTGGCAAAGCGCGCGAAGCGAGGTGTTCTCACCGTAGATAACAATCGCTTCGTAGGCGTCGGCTCCCTCAACGTTGTTTTCGGCGCCGATCCTTATGCAGTCCTCCCGCGTCGGCTGCCCGATCTCGAAACGCATGCCGATGCGGCTTTCGATCTGATCCATAGCGTGGATATCACGCCTCGTGCCCGCCAACCGATGGGTGTTGCCGGCGAGCAGTAAAGCGAAGCCGCAGCGCTCCTGAAGATGCAGCAGCTCCCGCAAAACAGGGGGCGTGAAGTTCTGATATTCGTCCACGAGCAACGGACGCGTCGGGCCGCATCGGGCGCCCAAAAAGTTCATGCAATCCTTGGCAAGATCATATGTGTGCTTGCTGTCCCTTTGGACGCCGTACGCGTCATGCAGCATCAGGAACATCGGCCTAATAGCCTTGGTATGCTGCGCAACCTCACAATAGGCAGCTCCGCTTTGGGCGGCTATCCAGTTGAGCGCTACGGTCTTTCCGAGTCCGGCTTTGCCGACCGCAAGCACCGGATATCGCATCTTGACCGCCGTATCGAAGGCAGCCCGCACGGTGAGCGCAGCCCGGGTTTCAACGAATATCGTCATCCGACGATCCTCTTCACCAAGTCCATCTGAGCGGCCATGCGCTCGTCCTGTTCGCGTCGGCGCTCTTCAGGGATCAACGGCTTCTTCGGCATCAGAATCCGCGCCGGCCGCTGAGACGGGTCGAATGATACTTTGCCCGCCGGCTCGTTGGGGATGACTTCAGATTGATCCTGACCAAGCGCCATCAGCCGAGCTGCAACGTCGATTTTCGGGACCGAGCGGCCCATCTGCACAATCGCATCGCGGTGCGCCTTTGCTCGTGCTGCCGTGCTTTGGGCGCCACGATGATCAAGTGGATGAAGTGGGACATCGGGGGTTGCGATCCCGAGCCTTTTACCCTTCATGTCCAGCACAAGCAGCTCTGCCGGCGCATGATAGACCGGGTCGCAGACCAGCACCTTGTCGTGCGTGTACTGCCACAACTCTTCGCAGGACAACCGACGCCCACGGAGTTGGATCGCGCCTTGAATGATGGTGCGCTCGACCCGGCGCGCGACTGCAGCGCGGACCTCGTCCTGGCTCATGCTGATTGCTGACCAGCCCGCAACCACGTGCTGTTGAAAAGTGGTGTTGGGCGAATGCCCCTTGAGGCCGCTCTGCTTTCCCGTAGGCATGCTGTGATAGGCCTTCAGGAGACCGAAGAACGCCGGAACGAAATCTTCGAAGGTGCCATAGGGCGCAACCGTCCGGCCGATCGCCTCCTGGCGCTTGTTCATACGGTTGCCGGAAATCCAGCCCGGTAGCGTGCTCAGATAGCGTGGCTCGAAGTCGCCGAACCAGCGTTCAATGGGCTTTGCCGAGTCGTTGTAGGGCAAGGCATTGACAACTCGCATCGAGCGACCCGGCCCATGGAACCCGGGCACCATCAGTGTCATGGCGTCGTCGAGGTACGTCGCGAACCCGTATTCATTGCCGTTGTCGATATAGAGAGCTTCAGGCAGGCCGAAGGCTGGATGATCCACCATGGCCGCAAATACTTCGATCACATCACGGTTGTTGACGCCGCCGCGCGTGTCGAATGCGATCAAATCACACCAAACGCGGCCAGTCGCCCAGTCGAGGAACCCGATCAGGCCGACGATATTTTGGTCGAGATCGGCGGATCTGCTGACGATCGAGTCTAGCGACTCCGCCGTGTCGCTGGTCGGTTCGGGCAGCTTGAGCGGCAGCAGGACAGCCAGCCAGTTCTCCAGCAGAGCAGTTGTCGCTCCCTGTTCGGTCACACCGACGGGAAGCACACGGCAAACCTTGGTCATCGCATCAAGCGTGGCGGCGGAGGGTTTGGGCCCGACAAGGATCGTGGTCAGGGGACGTTTGGAGCGGGTGACGTCGAGCGCGCGCGCCACCCCTTCCACCTTGCGGAGGATCTTCTGTTCGGTGTCGAACGCCGTGTCAGCGACAAGGATGAGATCGGGCGACGGGCTTTCGCCGACGAGGGCGGCTGGAAGGTCGAACGAAAGGCCGGCGATCGACAGCGGGACTGACAGAGGGCGGTAACCCCTGCGGCCCCGTCCCGGAACATCGTCATCGTGCGCGAGGCGTGGTCGACGAATTTGCGGACGAACTGCAGCCGATCGCCATTGTCGAGGGTCGCCAGATGGTCCCGCAGTGCCACCACTCCCTGTTGCAGAGCCGCGCGCGCGGCGGGGTCGAGGTTACCCTGGACCGTGTCGACCATGACCTGCATCTTGTCGGCGATGACCGAGAGGACGAGCGCGAGCAAAAGCGGGTTGGCGTATGCTCTGACGAGCGACTGCTCGTTGATCTGGTCGCGGGTCGCCGCCGTATAGGTCTCCGGATAGACGTTCTTGAGTAGCCCCTCCTGGTCGGCGCCGACCTGTTCTCCCGAGAAGACGAAGCTGGGCTTGTTTCCGGGCCAGGGCCAGCGCATCACCGATTCCGCCTTGGCGAAGAAGGCCTGGATATTGGAGTCCTGGGCCGACAGGCCCATCATGATGGTCGGCTTCGAAACGGCAATATCGAGCAGACGGTTGATCACGGCTTGATTTTCGGGTGCGGCGGCCCAACGGTTGATTTGCGAGTAGCGACCGACAAGAAACGGCCTGTAGGTTTCCTCGTCGGCGACGGCCAACACCGCGCAGCCATGAAATTTGATGATTTGACCGGTAAGCTCCGGCTGACGAAGATCCTCGGCGCGAACGCAGACCACGAGCTTGGGAACGCCTCCCGTCAGTTCGGCAACAGCCTTCTCGACCAGTCCGTCCCAGTTCGCCGTGGCGATGCTGGACGCACTGCCCTCGAGAACTAGAATGCCCATACATAGATGCTCGACATCGGGTTCGATGGCGGGGTTCGCGAAGGTGGCGGGGACGCCCACGCCGTCCCACAGCAAATAGTCATCGGCCTTGCCGGCAACGGTGACGTCGAGCAGCCGAGCATAATTGTTGGTCAGCCGCGCGACAATGGCGGCCTGGTCCGGCCAAGCGGCGAAGCCAAGGGTGAAATCGACCCTTGCCCATTCGTCGGCCGACAGCGGGGCGAGGCCGAGGGCACGCTTGAGGGCTATGTTATAGGGGCAGTTGGGGTTGGCCGGATCGCTCTGCTGGCGCAGAAACTCCATCACACGCACGATGATGTGCTTCAGGCCATCTACCCGTCCGAATGAGATGCCCGAACCAAGCCAAAAGGCATACTGGTCCTCGGCGATGCCCGTCGCGACGCTGCGAAAGGGACCATCGAGGATGTCGAGGGTTTGACGAACGGAAATCGTTGAAGCGCTTGGCGCAGCTGACATACTTTGGCTTTCGACGCGCGGATAGATAGTGACCGTAGAAGAGCATGGCGCGCGCGGCTAGATAGCGACACCGCCAAGTGGAACGCCATGCTCCGACAGCAGGCGCTATTTCGGCGTGTCAGCGGCCGGCACATCTGTGTTGAGCGTCGCTTGCAGCGTTTCGATGCGCGCGAGGATCTCGTCGAACGAATAAGATGTCTCGTCGAACATCATCGCCTGCATGGCCGAGTAGTCGGCGCGCAAATCTTTCAGGCGGTGCTGGGCGGGCATGAGGCGCAACGTGCCGGGGTGGGCGGTATCGTAGCTCGCCCAGCTCGATCGAAAGTACACGGCCTTGTGCCTGGCGACCTGCGCCAGCATGTCGAAGTCAACCGCCGCCTCCTGCCCCTCGGCCGTGTCGAGAAGCATCGCCACATCATAGTAACGGCGTGAAAAATACTGAGTGGTCGGAGAGTCGTCGGGACGGTGCGCTTCGGAGTGAAGCGCAGTGACCTTCTCCCAGAACGTTCTGCGCGCCGCCAGCACTGTGACGGTGCAATCCGGATTCTCGAAGAACGCGGGGAAATCGTCAGCTGAATAGGGCCGGATGGTCTTCTGCTCGGTCGGCCAAGGATCGCCGCGCGCACCGAACTCTAGTTTGACGCGCGGGGTGATGTAGGTGACGCCTTGATAGTCCTGACCGGTCAGGGCGGCCGGATAGTGAAAGTTCAGGGTCTGGGGATCGTTGGCGTCGATCTCGAGCGACCAGTTGCCCTTGACCGGCTCGACAAGTTGGACGGCGATCGACTCTCGAAGGGCAGGAAGCATCTTGTTGGCGATGTGCTTTTCGACATCGGCCATGAGCGCGTCGATGAGCTTGGCGGACTGCTTCTTGCTGATCCCTTCCCGCTCTGGATTACGATCGCCATCATAGCCCAGATCGGCGCGGTCGAAGGAGAGGTCAATGTCTTCCGAAAAGCGTCGAATTGCACCATAGGCCTTGGAGAGAGAGGTGCCGCCTTTGAATACCAGAGTGGGCGCATCGCCCTTCTGAAGTTCAAAGAGTCGCTTTAAGGTCCAGCAAACCCAGAAGTCCTTCTCAATGATGATGCTGGCGACGCCACGCAAGGCGCCGGACTCGCCGAAGACAGCCGCCCTTTCGGACGCGTTCTGGCGAGCGAAGCTATCCATTGACCGCGTCCGATGTGGTGTCCGCAATGGCGCGCAGCGTCGAGCGCATCCAGGCCGGAGCCTGAACGGCCGTCGAGGCGAGCCTCTTCTTGTCGCTCGGCGACAGCTGGCGCGACGCGACATGAACGATATCGGCCGCCCGTGACGGCCCCAGATGGCGCAGCGCCTGAACAACAGTCCCCGCCGCACTGCCCGGCGCGATGAGATGCTTGGGCGAAGCGTGGCGGAGATCAACGATGCGCTTTCCGAGCACCACCCGACGGGATGGACCATCAGTCAGGTATGAACTGCGGGCCGGAACCTGAGTCGATAGACCGAGGACATTTGCCGCGCGCGAGCCCGCAACCTGCACCTGAGAGCCTGTCTCTCTGGCCAGAGCCTGGGCAATGTCATCGGGGGCCGGAGAAAGCGGGCCAAGCTTTGGATGCACCTTAGGGAAATCGTAGAGGCCGCGTGCGAGGCGTCGCAGCCTGCCGGCCTTGGCGAGGCGCGAGAGCGCCTGATCGATCGAGTCCCTCCCCCCGAGGTCAAGGAAATCGTTAGGCGTGAAAACGCTACCGCGCCCGGAGCTGCGGGCTCGCATTACGATTCGAGATGGGACAGATGAAACAGCGGTCTTCATATGTCAGAAAATAGCCTATATTTTTCTGACATGCAAGACTGTGAAAGTCACTCATGAGAAGACGGCGAGGCGCTAGGCCACGTTCATTGAAGGGCCCGTTGGGACACGGAGCGGTCACTTCACTCGGACGTTACTCCGACCCCGTCGGCGGGTCCCGTTCGCGATGTCCGAAATCTGTAGCATTTTTCGGAACACGTTTGGTTCCGTCACCATATCAACGTGGCACGATTGTGTGCGGCCCGGGCGGATGCTAAGCGTCGAGGACCCTCTGGCATGGCCTTGCCAGACAAAGCAGACCCAACGGCCGCGCTTAGTCGCCAGTGCCAGAGCGTTGTCGCTCCCTGCTGGCGGCAGTCTTTCTTGCCACGCGCAACTCCTCGATCGTGGGCTGCCTCCAGATCCCGTGATCAATCTTGGATCCGGGACGCGAGGGCCAAGTTTTCACGAGTTCGGCGAGCGTAGCCGGGCGCCATTGCCCCCAAACGCTGTCGGCCGAGGTTGGGATATCGGCGTAGGAGGTGCGAATGACCTCTGGATCGACCGGCTCGCCATCGCAACCGACGAAAACGACTACCCCATAGGTAGACGTCATCACCGGCCGACCAAGGGGCGGCAGATTCTCCGGATCGAGCGGATAGCGGCGGCGGCGGCGTTCGGTGGCGCGCGCACGTGCGGCCCGTTCTTTTTCCGACCAGCGATTGGCTTCTCGGCGCTTTTTGCGCTCGTCCGGCTCGTTTCGCTTGGCAGCCTCCTCGATGCGACTCCAGTGCAGGCGCAGGGCCTCATATGACCGGTAGGGGACCGTCCACACACGGCGATCGGCATCCCAGGAGGCAAACGGCACCTGCCGCATCTCATCAACGACAGTGCGGGAATAGGGCGTCACCACTTCCAAATGACTATCAAGGCGCCGAAGATATTTCGAGGAAATGGGATCAAAGACAAAGGCGTCGCGGCCTTTGATGTCGGCATGCGTTTCCGTCTGAGAACGCTCCAGTTCGAGCCATCGATCGAAACGCCGCGCCGCGGTTTTGCCCGGGACGAACCACGCCTTCAGATCATCGTTCCAACGGGCGCGCGGAAATGTCTTTCGAAAACGCTCGACCGTCATGCGGTCATACGGAAATGCCGCCGCCGCGCCGGGGCGATCGTTTCCGTTCGAAGTTGGCATGCTATCGCTCATGTTTGACCACGCGTCGCAATCGACAATGGCTTGCTCGACAACGTTTGAACCAGGTGCTCGGTTCTGGGAAACGTCGATGGGCCTTCTCGTCGACACTAATTTGTTCATGGCGCCTCCGTTGGCGCTTGTATCGGGTACGGCCTCCATCCGGAGCTTGGCTTTGGCATCGATGGCATTCGCGCTCGGTGCACGCTTGCCAAGATTGGTCATCAAGATGGGAACGCCATAGTGGCCCGCGCCCGTCGCATGAAGATCGATCCGTCGAGCACGCGGCTCAGACAGGCTGACATCGCCTCACTCCTCGATACCAGCGTCAAGACAATCAGTAGGCTGCTTACTCGCGTGCGCATCCGGCTGACTGAGAGCCTTGGGGCATCAGCCAACGTCAACCTCGTCGGACCGGTTCAGGTTGATCGTTGAGGGATACTATGCAGCTCCCAAGAGCCCGGCATGCGGTCACGGTCATGCCGGGCTCTTCGTATTCCGACTGCTAGGCCTGGACGGATCGCGAACGACACGCCAATTTTCCGGCGGTTGGTCAGCCCAAGCGGGCTATCACTTGTGCCCGAGGGAACGGCTTCGGACCAGTCGCGTCAATGCGTGTCCGGCGATGGCGCGATCGCGCGTCTACCTTCTCTCAGATACCGAACTCAACACCTTCATTGTCCACACTTGCATCTTCCCCGTCTCCCTTCAGCCCAGTCAGAATATCGCCGGCCAGCAGCTTTTCCTTCGACAGCAGCCCTGCGTCCTCGAGCGCCTCGAGATCCGGCAGCTGGCGCAGCGTGTCGAGCCCGAATTGCGACAGAAAATTTTTGGTCGTCACATAGGTATAGGGCGCGCCCGGCTGCGGACTGCGCGGCCCCGAGGCGATGAGGTCCTGCCCCCGCAGCACACCGATCAGGTCGCGCGACACCTCCTTGCCAAAGAAGGAAGACAACTCGCCGCGCGTGATCGGCTGGAAATAGGCAATGCACATCAAAACCAGTGCCTCCGCCTGCGACAGTTCTTTTGCCCCCTCGCCCGCTGCCGTGCCGAAGGCGGCGCGGATGGCGTCGCCAAAAATTTTCTTGGTCCGGTGCTGCCAGCCGCCGGCGACTGCGACCAGTTCATAGGGCCGGCCGGCGAGCTCGGCGCGGATGTCGTCGATGACCAGCTCGATATTGCAATTCCTTCCCACCACCCGCGCGAGGACACTACGTGTCACCGGTTCGCTGGCCGCAAAGATCACCGCTTCGACGCGGCCCATCCATTCGCGCCAGCGCAGTTCTGGCGGCAAGTGATCCAATTCCGTGTCGAGCAACACAGGCTGTTCGGTCGGCTTGCGGCGGGCAGAGGCTTCGGTCATCCCTACAACCCAAAAAGCCGAAAGGTGGTACGGCCGGAGAGCTCGCGCACGGCATCCAATTGTTGCAGCCGCTCGAACAGCCGCCGCGATGCAAAGCGAGACAGGTTTTTCGTCGTCAGCGTGCCAGGGACGGCATCTTCATTCAGGAGCAAAAAAATCACGTCGCTGGCGCCTTTCGCGCGCAGTTTTGGCACCGCCGCCAGGAGTTTTTCGGCCCGACGCGACAGCTCGGCGGCCAGCCGGCAGGCGTCCGCCGCCGCCGCAACCAGCGCCAGGCAAACCGCCCGATCAAAATTCTCGTCCCCGGGTCGGATGCGCCTGCCGCCGGCCTCGGCGCGGAAGGACGGGCCAAAGGCTTGCGCCATCAGCAGCGGCAGCGGTCGCGGCCAGCGCAGGCCTTGCGCCAGCACCAGGTCGGCGAGCCACCAGGCCAAAAGCTCCGCATCGGGACGGATGGCGACGACGTGCGCGGCGATCGCCGCGGCCGCGAACGGCGCCGGCCGCCCCGAGCGCGCCATGTCGTCGATGTGTTCACAAATCGCCTCGACATCCCAATGGAGGCCAAGCTGGTCGAGTATCTTTTCGAGCCGGTCAGGGGTAGCGACGGGCGGCTGTCCGGCCAACTGCCGCCAGGCGCCAAAGATGGTGCCCGCGGGTCCGGGGTCGGCCCCGGCTGGGCGCAGATACCAGGCGTCGCGCAAGGCGGCCGCGTCCTCGGCGCGGCCGGCGAGCCGCATGCTGGCGGCGGCGCAGCTCAGCGCCAGCCGCTGCCGCCAAACGCCGGCCCAGGCAGGCTGTGCGCGGGCGAGCGTGTCGAGGACACCCAGGGCGGCGCCGGCCCGGAAGGCGGCGGCGCCGTCGCTCGGCGCGCCGGCGTTTGTGATCGCCCAAGCCGGAACGGAGGGCGGCGCACCCGAGCTGGCGGTCGCGGGATCAAGGCGAATCATGATTTGGAGGGTAAAGTGCCGGTGCGCTTATGGCCATGGCTTTCGCGCAAAAACGCACAGCCTGTCGTGCAGATATAATGAATGATAATGTTGCATTATCGTTCGTTACAAGCCATGCTAGCAGAATGGCCCCTATCGTCGACCTGAGCCGCGAAAATCGTCCTGAGGACAGCTCAGTGCCGTCCCACAGCACGACCGCGATCGCCAGCACCTCCCCTCCCTCGCCTCCAGCCGACGACTTGCCTGATATTGTCGATATCGTCATGGAAATGGCGCAGGCACCCTGCGAGCCGCAAAACGCCCCTCCCCTGCCGGCGCACCTGGAAGGGCTCGCCGAGCGCGCGCGCGATTACGTCGAGGCAGCAAGCTCGGCGAACACCCGGCGCGCCTACGCCGCCGATTGGAAGCATTTTTGCGCCTGGGCGCGCCGCCAGCATCTCGATGTGTTGCCGCCCGACCCGCAGGTCGTTGGCCTTTACATCACGGCCTGCGCGTCCGGTAAGGTGACGGGCGACAAGAAGCCGAACGCCGTCTCGACCATCGAGCGACGTCTCTCCTCGATGACCTGGAATTTTTCTCAGCGTGGCCAGCCATTGGACAGGAAGGACCGGCATATCGCCACTGTGCTGGCCGGCATTCGCAACACCCACGCCTCCCCTCCCCGGCAAAAGGAAGCCATTCTGACTGAAGACCTGATTGCCATGCTCGAGACCCTTGACCGTGGAACGTTGCGCGGCCTGCGCGACCGCGCCATGCTCCTGTTGGGTTTCGCCGGCGGCCTGCGGCGTTCTGAAATCGTTGGCCTGGACGTTGCCAGGGACCAAACCCAGGACGGCCGCGGCTGGATCGAGGTTTTGGACAAAGGCGTTCTCGTCGCATTGCGCGGAAAGACCGGCTGGCGCGAGGTCGAGATCGGCCGTGGCTCGTCCGATGCCACATGCCCGGTTGTGGCGGTGCAAACCTGGCTGAAACTGGCGAGGGTCGGCCATGGGCCGTTGTTTCGACGCGTCACCGGAAACGGCAAAGCAGTTGCAGCCGAGCGGCTCAACGACCAGGAAGTGGCGCGGCTGGTCAAACGCACCGCCCTCGCAGCCGGGGTTCGTGGCGACCTGTCCGAAGGCGATCGTGCAGAGAAATTTTCCGGTCATTCCTTGCGCGCCGGTCTTGCCTCATCGGCTGAGGTCGACGAGCGTTACGTTCAAAAGCAGCTTGGCCATACGTCGGCCGAAATGACCCGCCGCTACCAGCGGCGCAGGGACCGGTTTCGCGTCAATCTCACCAGGGCCAGTGGACTGTAGGCCCCCTCCCCTGGCGGATCGGTCTATCGCCAAGACAGCTGATCCCTCGGCAGCCGACCACTGGGGTCGAATACAGCCACCTTGTGCGGGAGATCGGGGCCCCAGTTCCAAAGGACCAGATTGCGATCCTCCATCTCGGCCCCCGGCGCGAAGCTCGGAACCACGATGCCGGCAACATTTCGGGGTTGCAACCGCTCATAGATGGACCAGGACGCTGGACGTTCTCCGTTGCTGAGAGCCGTCGCCCAGGCACAGGCCATCTCTTCGAGCGTCACAGAAAACTCTCCTCTCCGCTCTTCCATTGTCAGATCCGCGATGTCGTCACAATCGATCTCATAGGAGCAAAGCACGCAGGGATCGATCCGCTGTGCGAAGCCCTGGTTGGCTTCCTTGATCGCTGTCATGATGGTCAGCGCCAGATAGAGCGCCGGCACGCCTTTGGGATTGAATCGAGCCCCTCGGATCGCCGCTCCTTCGCCGGAAGTCGGCTTGAATGCCCAACGTGGATCATGTGCGCGGTAGCAGGTTCCGACGAACCTCACGCAAACCCGCCAACGGCCATGTGATCGAGATAATCACGGACCGCTGCTGCCTTGCCGTCCTTCACCAGCGCCTCAGCGGTGCGTCCCCCAAATGCCGGAAGCGGCTGAGCCCGATACCAGGCCATCGCCTGCTCCTTGCCACCCGCCCATTCCGTCACTCGGCTGATGATCTCGAGCATTTCTCGCAGACGCCCCTGGGTCTTTACCGTGGCGCTACGCTCTGACCGATAAAGCGTCTCGCGTGCAAGACCTGCAGTCTGGGCCAACTGGCCTTTGGACATGCCAAAACCGTCCGCGACCTGCCCAATCGCAATCTTCCCATTCCGGTCCATGTAGGACAAGATGAGAGGTCCATTCTGCTCGGCTATCTTGAGTGCCTGGCCCATGGTGTTCATCCTACCATATCGGGAGTCATATTTCGTGTGCAGAAGATATGGCAGTTGTAGACTGTTTTCAAGAACGAACCCGTTCAGTGGCCGCGCCGCAAACCCCGCCGACAGGTGGGAATGTGCCAGGCCACCTCAACAGCACCGGTCACATCCTTACGCCGCTGCCCCGCGATATCTTGCCGCTCATCCGGTCATCCGTGCTGACGCGCCATTGGCTTTCAGCGCCGCCATGAGCATAGGTCCAACAGAAAACTCACCCGCTTTTGCCTTTTCGGTCAGCACGCGCAGATAACCGCCAGCCGAGTTGATATGCTGCGCTCTTTGCAGAATGCAGGCGATCACGATCGCGGCAACTTCCTGGCCCATCACATGGCAAGCCTCCTCATAGGCTGAAGGCGACACGCCAAGGTATCCTCGCACCTGGGCGGCGGTCATCATCAAGTCGCGCCAGCTTCCGATCCCGTTGACGGCATAGTCGGCAATATCGGGACAGGCCCGCAGCACCAGTCCAATCGGGTAGCCTTTCGGCTTCTCGGGGGGGTGGGATGTTGGCTCGGCCTCCGCCCTGCTTTTTTCGAAAGCCGGTTCAAATACAAAAGCGGAGTCTGTGTTTGAATCAGATTGCTGCCGCTCATTATGGGACTCATTGCCGCTAGGATTCTTGGCATTTGTGAAGCTTTCCAGCATCTTGTTGACCGCTTCGTGCAGCTCTACCAGCTCGGCGACGACCCCTTCCAGCTCCGACAGGCCTGCCCGGCGTGGAATTGCGTCCACAATGGCCCGGAACCGCTTCCACAGCGTTCCCCAGTCCCCGGGCACATCCTCCTCGACAGCCGCCTCGATCAGCTTATGGATGTCGCGGCGGTGCAGCGTGATGCGCTCCCGCATCAGTCTGAGCGCCCGACCGTCGGCTCGAACCTGGTCGGCCGCCTGCTGAAACTCCGCTGCCCTGGTGATCAACGGGGCCAGGGAGAAGCCGAAGGCCTCCACCACAGCCCCGCCCGGCCCTTTGCGGGCAAATCTTTTGCCGTTGGCGCTGTCCCTGCGGATGATGAGGCCGCAACTTACCAGTTCCGCCAGGTTCCTGCGCAGCGTGGAATCGGCCATGCCGTGCGCCCGCAGCGATAGCTGAGCGTTGGACGGAAAGACCATCAACCCGTTTTCCTCGCTGATCTGGTCGTCTGGATAAAACGTCAAAAGCCCGCTGAGCACCGCCAGGGCGCGATCGCCGACGCCGACAATCGACTTGCCCTCGCACAGCCACCGATAAACCTGCCATTTCTCGACGACAGACCCCTGAGGTATCTGCCTTGACGCCGTGTTGGCTTTCACCAACGCAAGCGTCATCGGCCGCCGCCCGAAGGGCGTCGTCGCAAACCCACTCTCCATTTCCCTCACCTTTCAATCAGGCAAAAGAAATCTGCTCGCCGAAATGGCGCCACGACTCTTGACAGTGATTCGGGGAAGTGCGATTCTCAGCTTGCTACAGACGAGAAGGGCTTCCGCGACGGCGACGTTCGGGGGCCTTTTTCTTTTGCGGTTTCAGTCTCCTGTTTTCTTGGCTGTTTCCGATTGCCGAAAAGCCTCGAAAAGCTCGTCCAGCCGATCGGTTATGAACGCTCCGAACGGCGAGGCTTCCTTGGCCTTCAGGGCAAGCGTAAACACTTTTCCTGTGTCGGTGATCTTGGCTCGCACGGATCTGTCGTGCGGTGCCCAAGCCTTTTCCTGTGTCTTCGATGCTGCTGGCGCGCGTTTTGCCGGCGCGCTCATGAAGTCGAACAGACGCGCAAATCGTGCGTCACTGCCTGACGTGGCGAACTCTGGACTTGCCACATAGTCGGCCGCCCTGCCCGCGCTATCCGGATGCTCCATAAGCTTGGCGAGCTGCCACCATCTGTCCCGACCAACAGTCTTGGCGGCGCCAATGGCCACAATGACTGGCTCTGGAATGTTGCTGGTAACAGAACGCATCTTCGAGAAGGTCGTGTCATCGAGCGCCAAAGCCGACTTCACCGTGTCGGGCGTGTGGCCGCGCTTGAGAATGCGATCGGCAAACAGGGTCCTTTCGATGAAGGACAAATTGGCCCTTGCGGCGTTCTCTTGGCCCTGGGCAATAACATGATCCTCATCGCCCATCTTCTTGACGACCGCGCGTACTGGCCGTCCCAGCTGGCGGGCAACCTTGACGCGCCGATGCCCGAAGACGGTCTGAAAGCGACCGGAGAGCTCAGGATGAGGCCTGACCAGGATCGGAGAATCTTGTCCTCTTTCCCGAATGGCCGCAAGCAACTCCTGATATGCCTCATCGTCTTCGTCCAGGCGATCCGAAACGAAGGAGGTGTCCACAAATGCCGGATCGAGATCCACGACCGAGCTCTTGGAGAGCTCCTCGAAGGATTGCATGATGGAGCGCGACGCCCCGCGAACGGCATACCCGGATACGTCCTTCGCATCAGCCACTGCCGTCGCAGGGCCCAACACACTGCCGAAAATGTCCCTGCGTGCCATTTAACCGCCTCCAATCGCGGTTAGCGATTTGATTTCAAAGACAAAATTTCCAGTTTTTACTGCCGTAAACTTCGCCGTCATGACCGTCCCCACGCACGATGGATCAGCGTCGCGATTTCAGCATTGACCGCATCGAGGGATTCCAGTGCACGGTCGTAGGTGGAACGGGTAAAGGCCGACTTCTCCACCTCGTAGAGCGTCTGCTTGGTGAGACCCGCGTCCGAAATCGCCGTCGACTTCAACATCGGGTTCTCCAGGATCTGGCCGGCAAGCATGGACTGCATGAAGCCTACCATCTGCGCCTGCGGGATATCCGTCGGCTCGTAGCGTGTGATCAGATATCGAAACCAATCGAGCTCGATTGCCGCACCGGCGGCCTTGATGGTTTTCAATATGCCGCCGAGCATGAGCAGGAACTGGCTCATAGACATCAGGTCGAGCATCTGCGGATGAACTGTAATGAGAACCGACGTCGCCGCCGACATGGCCGTCAACGTCAGGTAGCCAAGCTGGGGCGGGCAATCAACCACGACAACGTCATAGCGATCGTCGACCTCCGTTAACGCCTTCGCCATGCGCGTGAAGAACTGGCGCCCGGCATTGGACGTCTTATCCTGCATGGCGAGGGGCGTGTCGTATTCGTATTCCTGCAATTCGAGATTGGCGGGGATGATATCGAGACCTGGAAAATTCGTCGGAAGGATTACGTCCGCAATCGAGCGGCGTTCGTCATCGTAACGAATCGCCTCATAGAGCGAGAGGTTGTTATCAAGTTCCGGCTGGAACCCATGCAGGGCCGACAGTGAGGCTTGAGGATCGAGATCGATTGCAAGAACACGGTGGCCGGTCAAGGCCAGATGCTGGGCGAGGTGGGCGGCAGTCGTTGTCTTGCCACTGCCCCCCTTGAAGTTGACGACAGCAACGACCTGGAGCTTGTCGCCGGACTTGCGGTGCGGGACATACTTCTTGACTTCGGTCCTGCCATGCTGGTCCAGGAAATGGCGCAGCTCAAGCATCTGCTGGGCAGTGTAGGACCGGCGTCCCGATGGGATCTGCTCGGGCAGGGGGCCCTTGCCCTCCAGATGAAGGCGCTTCAGATTGTTCTGCGAGACACCAAGATAGTGAGCGACTTCTGCCATCGAAAACGAACGCAGCGTCTTCGCCGCATCGGGGGGAAATTTCTCCATCCGAAGCTGGTTAAGGCGCCGTGATATCTCAGCACCCTGCTCGAGGATTTTCTCATCGAACTCGAAGCTCGGTAGCCGCATGGCGATATTCATTCTCGTCGAAAACCTGAATTGGCGCTTTTTGCGATGAAATTATTCAACAAGCGCCATTAAGCTCCGATTCGGAAAGCCCGGCAAGAAGTTTTAGGTTAACAGAAGGTTAACAGCACTAGCGGGCTTCCTTGCGGCCGATTCCTGCTGTCGTCGGATAATGGCGGGT
>NZ_RZTG01000027.1:30094-40387 GCF_003997175.1 Mesorhizobium sp. Primo-A | reverse complement strand
GCCGGAGAAAAAATTTCCCGCCATTTCAGCAAAAACCAACGGAACACTCTTTGGCGCCCGAGGTTCGATGAGCTGAAAGCATCGTGACTGCATGGACGCTTCCGCCAGCCCATCGACAGCCTCTATGGCACGATCCACGATGCCATCTCCACTACGATCCTGGTTTGACCGGATGATGCTCGCGGCCGCAGGTTCCTCGACGATTGGATCGCGAGCCATCTGCCGTTTCCAGAACCGGCTCCCCCCATGGCTGCCAGCGACCTTGCGGACCAGCCGCCGGTGATGCCGGTACCAAGCCTGACGAGGGCAATGAAGAAGTCAGGAGCGTATCGGAAGTAATGTTCAAACGATGCATACAGCAACGACGCCTCACCGGCTTGACCGGTTTCTTGGCTCGCGCCTTTAGGTGGGCTGTGGGTCAAGTGGATTGCTAATACGAGGCTCAAGGACCTTTATCGTTATGCTTGTCTCTGCCGGCTGCGCCACATTCTATTGGTGGTGGAGAGACTGCTATGCCCTTCAGGGCGGGCTAGCGATGGAGCGCCTTCGAAGGTGAAAGCAATTCCCGCGTCCTCAAACGCCTGACGCATGGCCGCGATCTTGTGGGGACGCGGATTTCGAATACCGTTCTCAAAATCTCTGATCGTCATTTCGCTAACGCTCGCTTTTGCGGCAAGCCGTACTCGCGGCCAGTTCAGCAGGGCGCGTGCTGCTCTCGATTGAGCTGGTGAAAGTTGGGTTCGGCTGTCCATAGGATTTGAACATTCGATACGTCTAAAATGTTCCTTCGATCTATCGACGATCGAAAGATCGAGCAATTCCCGCGCGGGGGACGGTCGTCACGAGCGATGTCTCAGCGATGCATGCGTCAGGCAATAGGCCGGCACTGGGACGAGGGGGGCAAGCAGTGGGCGCCTGAAGCGAGCGCTGAGGGTTGGCGGGCGTCCGCCCGCTATCGCAACCAACCCTGTTGCGGCTCGTTGACCTATGCTGGTTGGTCCCAGCACACTCCAGAACCTGCCCGCCACCACTTCGCGGTGGCCGGCTTTTTGTTAATCAGCGGAACCTGATATGCCACGGCAGGTTGGAAGAGCGGCAGCGTCCCCCGCTGCCGGTCGAGGTCCCCAAGCCTCGCCCGGGTCCGCCTCTACCCGCAAGTGGGGGCGGACCCACTAAATATGTTGCGGATCCAGGCAACCTGGTTTGTTGCTGTTGACGGGCCTTCGCGCTGGCGCTGCTACACACCTCATTGCAAGCACTCTACCGTGTCTGGGCCCGACCAAAGCCCGACATGGAATCGCAAAGGTCTGACCTATGAAACAAGGAAGCCTTTTCCACATTTGGAATGTGACCGTCGATCATCGTCCCTTCATCGTCGGTTGGTTGATTACCCGCCACGGCTCGCTTGGCGTGGCGGGTACTCATTCATGGAGAGTGTATGCAGCCTGGTGAGATCATCGCGAACGTGTTTGCAGCGGGGTTGGTCAGTGTCCTGGTAGCAGTCGTTTTCCTGATTTTCGGGAACCCGCTCTGGCCTGAACGACACGTCCGGATGGTCATCATCCCGCCTGTCCATCGAATGACAACCACCGCTATCAAAAATGCCTGGCCAGACCTGCCGGACAAAATTGATTTGAACGTTTCGCGCCCGAGGCCGGCCACCGGTGAGCGGATCTGAAGCGTCCTTCGAAACGCACTGACTTGGAGCGCTATGGCGCGCGCCCTGTGCTAGGGTGGCCGGTCAGTTTTCCGGTCTAGACTGAAGTGCATTGTGGATATGTGTTGCTGCGGTGGCGGCATGGCCAAACGCAACGGCAATTTGATTGAGGCCCTCAGCCACGTCTCCAATGGCATAGAGACCCGCAGTCGACGTTTCGAGGTGTCGGCTGACCAGAACATATCCTTGCGCGTCACACTCTGCACCGAGTGCGGCGGCGAGTTCAGAGCGCACATCAGACCCCATTGCGGGGTACACCACATCCAATTCCCGCATTGGCGCACCGTCGGCCATGACAACGCCGAACCCGGTTGCCCGAGCAACAAGATCCTCGACGGTGTCCCAGATTTCGATGCCGCCTGCCGAGGCCATGCCGCGGGCGGCATCGGAAATATCCTCCGGATAGTTGGCGAGCAAGGTAACCTGACCGCTGTACTCCTTCAAAAACAGGGCTTCCTTGAGCGCCAGATGCTCTGGGCCGACGACGCCGATGCGCTTGCCCACGGCCTCATAGGCGTCGCAGACCGGACACAGTCGGACAGTGCCGGCCGCGACGGCCTCCTCCAGCCCTTCTATTGCCGGGGCCTTGTCCACGATCCCGGTTGCAAGAACCACGCGCCTTGCTCGGATGGTCCCGAAGGTGGTCGTCAGCACAAAGGTCCCGTCGCGCTTCTTGGCGCCCGCTACACGACCGTCCACTACGCTTGCACCGTATCTCTGTGCCTGGGCTTTGAGACGGCCGAGCAACTCTGACCCGCCTACGCCCTCCGGGAAGCCAGGACAGTTATGCGATTTTGGAATGAGCTTGGCTCGTGCGTCGCCGGCGTCGACCACGATCACCGAATGCAGGAATCTGGCCAGATACATGCCTGCCGCAAGTCCTGCGGGGCCGCCGCCGACAATAGCCACGTCGAATTCATGACCGCGGGAAGAAATTGGCATTTCGCCCAACATTGCAAACAGGATCTTGTTCCCTGCTTTGGCAGAGGGGATGAGCAGGCGACGGTCAGGCCTCCAAACGTGATTTACGCGGCAACTCGTCGAGGTCCCTTTCACCGGGCGATGGCGCGCGCCTCGATCTGATTTGCGCAGTCTTCGCCATCAAGCGATTCCAGCTTCTGCAAATCAGGCTTCAATTCGAGGTGCCCGAAAATGCCGACATGGCATTTCACAGGCCAACTTGCCTTAGACCTGCGACCGTGCGCATTTCCCAAGCCCACGCGATTCGAATCGGATCGACCTGCCGGGAAAACCCACCTGATAGCCCCGTCCTTCCGATCCGGAGGGCGCAATGCCGATCGTCTGAAGGGCCGCTCAAATTTACTGACCCAGTCGAGGTGCAGACTATCATAGTTGATTGTTGCTGCCGGTGACCTCGCGTAATCAAAGGCTCACGAGGCTTTCCAACAGAGGACGGTATGTTGTATCCAGGTCGATTTTTGGAACCGAGCGATATTGTGATGCTTGCCCGTGTTTGTGCGACGGTCTGCGAACAGCGCGGCGTACCTGTTGCTTCGCGGGCCGGAGAACGGACAGCTGCGCACGTACTCAGGCTGTTTCTGAACGGCTTGACTGGGGAGAATGAGCTGATCGATGCTGAGAAGAACTGGGCTCGCGGGAGTGATCTGGCTTTCGAGGGGGCTCCTGTCAGCTACGAAAACAAAAGAGAGGCCGCGTGATTCAAGCTTCCTGAGAATCGAATGTAGCCAAGAAAACTGCTCGCCCACGGGTCAGGCACCAGAGGCACCCTCCCTGCATATCGGGGGCGTTGCTGTGGCACTTCAGGTGAGAAAAAGATCTCCGCACGCCGCCCGATCCGTGGTGTCCGGGCGATTTTCCAGGGGGACTCGACATGAGGCAAGCGCATGCTTTTTGATCCCGGCTCGGGCCTTCCTGGTTTGGGGCTGAAGCGTCGGATTGGTCGGGGCACATCGATGTCTGTCAAAGTCCGAAGACCGCTTCGTAAAATCCGTTTCTAAACGCTGCCGATCCGCTCCTGGCCAAACGCCGCCGGACCGCTTTGGCGCAGCAATGAGCGAAGCAACAAAAGGGGCGGTTTGGCCGTTCTCATTAGTCGCACTGGCGGGCCGGGGCATTCGAAGACATGACTACGCCGCAAATTTTGTCATTTGCCGTAACCTTCGTGATGATGGCAGCGTTCGTGTGGGGTCGCTATCGATATGATCTGGTCGCGGCTGTGGCACTGTTGCTTGCTGTCACGGTTGGCATTGTGCCTTTTGACGAAGCCTTCAGCGGGTTCAGCGACGATATCGTGGTTATTGTCGGCAGTGCTCTGCTGGTGAGCGCAGGGATAGCACGCTCGGGAATCATGGAGGCAGCGATCAAGCGCTTTGCTCCGAAATTATCGGGAGTTCGGTCGCAACTGGCGCTGCTGGTGATCGTGGTCACGATCCTCTCTGCCTTTGTAAAGAATATCGGGGCGCTCGCTATCATGATTCCGATCGCCTTCCAGTTCGCGCGCCGGTCTAACATTTCACCCTCGATATTCCTGATGCCCATGGCATTCGGGTCACTGCTCGGCGGACTAATGACGCAGGTGGGAACATCACCCAACATCGTAGTGTCCCGAGTGCGAGAGGAGCTGATCGGAACCGCCTTCACAATGTTCGACTTCACACCTGTTGGAGCTGCCATAGCCGCTGCCGGAACGATCTTCCTGCTGTTTTTCTATTGGTTGTTGCCGGTGCGCGAAAAGCATGGCGGGTCACTGAATGAAGCCCTCGACATCAAGAATTACCTTACAGAGGCTCGAATTGTCGCCGACTCCACGGTGCTCGGGAAAACCGTCGCAGACCTCATGAAGCTCGCCGGGGGCGATGCAATCGTGACGTCGATCCTGCGCAATCGCACGATGCGGATGACGCCACTGCCCGACGTGGTCCTCAAGGTGGATGACATCCTGTTGCTCGAGGGCGACCCAGAAGCGCTGGATCGCCTTGTCTCCCAGGGCAGGCTCAGCGTGACCGGGGATAGGGGCGGTGGTGACGACACCACCAACGAAATGGTCGCTATCGAAGCCGTAATCGGTGAAAGCTCCTCTTTGATCGGCTGGACCGCCCAGCGCCTTGCCCTTTACGATCGCTTCAATGTCAACCTCCTGGCCGTCAGCCGTCGTGGGGAGCGCCTCGACCGCAGGCTGGCCGCAGTCGAGCTGAGGCTCGGGGACGTTGTCGTCTTGCGGGGCAGTGCAGCGAGAATGCCCGAGATACTTCGTGAACTCGGCTGCTTACCGCTGGCAGAAAGGGCTATCCTTCTTGGCAGCGTCCGCAAGGGTATCGTGCCGGTAGTGGTCCTTGCTCTCGCCATGGTGGCGACGGCGTTTGGGCTGCTGCCAGTCTCCGTCGCTTTTTTCGCGGCCGCGGTCGCGATTGTGCTTTTCAAGGTCATTCCGCTCCGCGATGTTTACCAATCGCTCGATGGGCCTATCCTCGTCATGCTCGCCGTTCTCATTCCAGTGAGCGATTCACTACGCAGTACAGGAGCTACGGGAGTAGTTGCCGGCGAGCTTGCCAGACTGGGGACCCTCCTTCCGGCGTCCGGCGCACTGACGCTCATCCTTGTCGCCGCCATGGCCGTTACGCCATTCCTCAACAATGCCGCCACCGTCCTTGTCATGGCGCCTATCGCCGCCGAATTTGCTAGTGATCTGGGCTACAGGCCCGAACCGTTCTTGATGGCTGTCGCCATTGGCGCCGGCTGTGATTTTCTCACCCCGATCGGACACCAGTGCAACACGCTTGTCATGGGGCCGGGTGGCTACCGCTTCAGCGACTATCCGCGTCTGGGACTGCCCCTGTCTTTCCTCGTAGTCATTGTTGCTGTGCCGATGCTTATGATCGTCTGGCCAATGAACTGACATCCGATATTCGGATGTCTTCTTGGAAATCCCACACGACACCACATTCGTGAATGAGGTCGCCGCGCAAGCCTGACGCGGGCTGGCCAACCTGCGGTCAGTGTCGCCAGCAGTTCCCCTCTCGTCCCGCCCGCGGCAACAGAAACTGTGTTCCGGCCGCTCTATCGGGGCAAAGGGAAAGCCAGCAAACGAACCTTAGGCCATGGACTATACACCGCAGCGAGATTGTCAGGGGCTTGGCGGAGTATTGACGTCGTTTCTCACCTAGGAAAAGCCGGTTCACCTTCGTGATGACGACAGGCCGATAACTCTTTCTTCGAGAATACGAGGCCCTTTCGGGCTGCGATCAGCATCACAAGTCGTGTGTTGCTCAGCGGCAGGGCCCTGGTGAACTGCAAGTCGTCGCGACGACCATTCGATCTTGGTGCTACCTGAGATACCAGCGTTGCACATCGCGCAGGAAGGACGAGGGCGGCTGTTAGCCGCCCAGTCATTTCATCTCACACGTTGCGACGACCTCTGGCGCTTTCCAGGTCATCACCTGTGTAGACTTCATCCGTTGGATCGAAGCCGGTCCAACCGCCTGCTTCGTATTCGGTTCGCCGATGGGCTATGTCGACGGAATTATATTGCTTCAGTATCTGTTCCGCGTCGGGGACAAGGTCGTCTTCGACCCTGGCTATAACCATTGTTCCCCCGCGCCGAACGCCTTCGGCATAAACATGTGCGTCGCTTTCCGGCACACCGGACTCTGTCATCGCGCCGATGATGCCGCCAGCTGCGCCACCGACCACGGCACCGCCGACAGCGCCGACCGCAGTCGCCGCCAGCCAGCCCGCGGCAACCACGGGGCCGAGACCAGGTATGGCCATCAGGCCAAGGCCGGTGAGCAGGCCGCCGGCCCCGCCGACTACGGCGCCGACACCAGCCCCTGCTGCCGCATCCTCGCCAGCCTCCGACGCTTCGCCCGTAAGCCGGCCGCCCGAATTACCCGCCACGATGCTAATATCGTCGTGCGGAACGCCCGTGGCTTCAAGCTCGCCCACAGCGTCGCTTGCTTGATCATAATTGTCGAAGAGGCCTGTTACGGTTTTCATCTGATTTGTCCTTGGTTGGTGATCAATTCTTGCCGGCAACGACGTTGCCTTGAAAGTCGAGGGCGATGGGTGCTGCTTTGCCGTCCTTGCTCGCCGTTCCACGCCAGATGCCCTTGTCATCCTTCGTCAGGGCGGAGACGTCCGAGTAGCCCGCCTTCTCGATGGCGTTCTTGGCCTGGTCCTCGGTGAAGCTGTTGGCGCCAGGCACCGGTGCCACAGAATTTGTGGCGTCCGCATCGGACGCGGCTGGCGCGGAACTGTCGGGGGCAGGAGCGGCAGCCGCGACCTTGCCAACCATCTCCTGATGCATCTTGAGTGTCGGCAACGTCTCGCTTGCAAACGACTTGAGAGCGGAATTGTCGCCTTCCTTGGCGTAGCTTTCAAACATGCTTACAGCATCGGCATGCGCCGTCTTCTGCATGTCGGCATAGGTTGCATCGACTGGCGCCGCAGCTGACTGCAACTTGTCGACGTCGTTCTTGTGGGCAGCGTCGAGGTCGGCGGGCACCTGCAATTTCTGTTCGCCGGCAATACTCTCGAGTTTGGCGTTCGCAGCACCGTGGTCGGAGATCATCTTCTGCGCGAAATCCTTAAGGGTCGGATCCTGGAGCTTGCTTTGAGCGACCTTGCTGGACTGCACTTCGAACATCCCGCCGATCGCGGCCTTCGTGACGAAGTCCTGGGCCGTCTCTGCTGACAAGGCAGGCAGTACAGCGGTCATTGCGGTCGCGATCGACAGCGATGCCATGCGTAGTTTGGTTCTCATGCTTAGGTTCCTTGTTGAGGAGGACGATGAACTCCAATCTCCCGGCGCCATCTTTGTTCCGGGCCTTGATAAATGTCGGATATTTTCGGGGCGCCATTCCCGCCGTCACGAGCTGGGCGGAGTGACACCGATCCCAGATTGTCCAGGAACCCCAGACCGATCGAAGAGTTGCCATTGCTCGCAGAGGGGACCTGATGGCGGAAAAAATCCAACGGTGAGTTTGGTATGCTTGCCGGCAAAGAGCCTGAAGCAGACGGGACGGCCGACCAGAAGATCACCACACGGCGGAAAGACGTCGGTAGCGCCACAGATTGCGCTTACCCAGGCATCCCGGCGGCGTCAGCAGGTCGACATGCGTGACCTTCGCCAAGTAAATTGCCGGCCAAGGCTCGTTTCTGAGGGTTAGCTTATGAAAGCCCGCCGCCCCATTTGCGAAGCGGCGGGCTTCATCCGCCCCAACTTGTCAATGCAACTTTGATGCCAAACCTTTTTGGCTCTTGATAGGACAGTGGCCCCTCCGACAGCGATCAAACAGACATCCAAAATGCCAGCAGCAGGGCGCATAAGGACGAGACGAGGGCAGCGGTGGCAAAAAACACGCCCTGCCAATCTGGCGGTGGCTCGGATATCAACTTGTCGGGGGGCGGCTGATTGTCATTCATGAAAGCAATTTGCGACGCCAAGTGTAGTTCCCCCTGATCCTTCAGGTTGTCGGCGGAAATGCTCGTCGCCTACCGAAGACCAAAAAAACTCAAAATCGCCAAGACGACGACCACCGCACCAACGAGCCAAATGAGATTGTTCATGATCTCTCTCCTGTTGCTTTCGAAAGTTCGCGCCTGGCAGCCCCGACTGTTCGGGACGCTTCTTCTTCGAGTTTTACAAGCTTCTCCCTGATCTCGTCCGGCTCGGCATGCTCCAATCCGACAACGTCGTTCCTGGTTTCGTTCAGTGAAACGATGATCTCGTCGAGTTTTGCGTGAATGGCGGCGGTATCGCGATAGCCTTGTAAAAGGACAACACCGGTGATCACGATGGCGGCAACCGACAGGGCATAGGTGACCGCATTTGTCAGTCCAAAAGGCACCAGGGCGGTGCACAAAACCATTGCCACGAGCATGACATAGAAGCCTGGCGGCCGAGATAGGAAGTCGGAGGCTGCGAAAAGGAACCGATTCATATGCTGGCCAAGGTCATCAAGGCGACCAGTGCGGTAATCGCCACACAAACAGGCACCGCCGCCAGCAGGCCTGCCTCTAAGATCCGACTCTCCTTGTCGCGCAACATCAGGTCACCTACTGCAGGTTAAAGATACGGGTTCGGCGTCGGAAGGGACGTTTGCCCGCCGATCCACCACATGCCAGCCAAGAACGAGTGCCATCACGAGAAAGGGAACAGCCGCGAATAACCAGCGTGCTTGGTCCACACTTTATACATCTGCATTCTTCCAAATTCGAGAGACAACAGCCGCGGAAGCCAAGCGTTCCAGCCGCTGCCGCTGACAGGACCAATGCGGTTTCCAGAACCAGACTTAGGTCCCAAGGGGACTAGACCTAAGTACCTAGGGCGGAACGTTTAGGGCGGCTCCATGTTCAACTTGCCGGGCGGCGCGGGACGATGATCGTGTTGCGCCCGTCCCTACAGGAGTGCAGATATGAACATGCTTCTAAAGAACACCGCAGCAGCGATGTTGCTATTGGCTGGGATCGGCTCAGCCGCCGCGGACGACATCATCATCCAGCCGGAACAGGACACCGTCATCCGCGAATATGTGAAGAAGCAGCCCCTGGCGTCGGTCAAGCTCCCCGGCGTGGAACTGAATGTCGGGACAGCCCTGCCGGAAACGGTTGAGATCCATGAGGTCCCCAACGTCAAATATCGCTACGTTGTGGTCGACAACCGCACGGTGCTGGTGGACCCGGGCACCCGAAAAATCATCAAGGTTTACGACTGAACGAACCATCCAACCCCGCCGCCATCGCCTGGCGGCGGGGTCGAAGCTTACAAATCTCCACAATCCGGTGACGAGCCTTGAAGTCGCGACATCGCAACCTTCCAAAGGTCCGGGCTTTATGGATGATGGTCGCGGCCAGGCAGAGTTTTCCGCTCAACAAGCCAGTCCAGGAGCTCAAGGACTTTCAGGGCAAGATCTGTGCACGAGTAATACGCTTTATGGCGCTCCTGCCTCCGGGTGACCAGACCAGATTCTCGCATCATGCCGAGATGCTGGGAGAGTGCTGAGTTGCTAAGCCCCAGTCGCGGCGCCAGATCAGAAACGGATATTTCTCCGTCAGCAAGAATCATTAGAGCGAGAAGGCGCTTTTCATTAGCCATGGCAGCGAGCAGCTCGGCGGATGGCGCATGAATGCTGGGCTTTTCGGGATTCATGATGTTGCCCTCGCTCACGCGTCTTGCGCCGGCCGAAATGTAAAGAAGCGGCCTCCCTTCACGGCAGCGGCGGGCGCCCCAGTAAGGATGTGCCGGGATCGTCGCGTGCCCCGGCGCGCCAGATCTATTAGCGTGGTGTATGTTCCATCAGAAGGGCGTCGCTGTCTCACGGCCAGCCTCGGCGGCTAAGCGCCTTAGCGCCTTAGCTCCTGGATCGGCCTTTCTTCGAAGCCTGGGGACCCTTGGCTTCGGCAGCAAGGCGTTGTTCTCGAAGTCGCGCAGTTTTCAAATAACGCGCCTCTCTCTCGGCCGCGTTAGCAACTTTTGCCTCGCGGTCTGCGCGCTCCAATCGGTCTTTGTCGACGCTTCGCTGGGACACTTTTGCCTCCTACCAGAAGACCGTTGAATTTACTGTTCGCTAAATTGTTCCCGTCAATCGGCGACTGCC
>NZ_RZTG01000027.1:0-30084 GCF_003997175.1 Mesorhizobium sp. Primo-A | reverse complement strand
CAGCCGCCGTCCGCAGCACCGATGGCCACGACGATCTCGTCGGCAGCCGGGCCGTCGGCGATCTGAAAATTGGCGGTGATGAAGTGTGAGCGGCGACCGTTCTCGCTCTTGTGCATCATCTGAAGCGACAGCAGCGCGCCAGGCGCGCTGCGTGTGTTGCAGAATTCGAGATAGGTCGTGCCGCCCACGAGGTGAAGGAAATTGCTTCTCGCCTCATTAACATGGGCTAATGCGAGAGACCCTCCGAGAGGGTATTGGAGAGCTTAGCGAAAGGGCTGAACGATGACGATAGTCGAACTGGCTTTCGATTTGCTTGCGAAGAAGCTCGCCGCCCGCACCGGCATTTCCAGCGAAGAAGCTAGTGACCTCGTCGCCACTATGGGAGCTGATTGGTCGTCACTCGTGCGAGCAGCAAGGGTAATGAAAAAATACTCCGGTGTTGCCTGACCCGCTCGGCCTGGAAGGACTTCCTCCTCGCATGAGGGCACAAACGACCAGCTTGATGGGACGAATCGTCAGGCCATAACGGAGGCCGGTGGCACGCGCATTTCCCAGAACGCACTCGATCACCTGCCAAGAAAACATGGCGGTGCGGGTCGCCCCAAACTCTCGAGACAACGCCCGACCGCTGCCGAATGTTTCGTGGCCCGGCCCGACGGAGGTTCTCACTTCAGTGGCCTAACGATGCTTCTTGCGACTTGCGTCTTGACGCAAGATGCCGCTCTCTCAGTTCCTGTTTTCAATCGGAATGACGCTCCACGCCCGCATGAGGAACTGCCGTCATCAGACCAGGTCGTTGGTTTGTCGTTGCCGCCCAAACAGGACGGTCACCCCCAAGACCGATACGAATACTACCTGGTCAAGGTAGTTGCTATGTGGGCCCGCGCCACGGCGGTCAGCGTGGGCCCGTACGCTGCGCTGACCGGCGCTCACTATCGCCTGCGAGCCACGATCGTAGATCAGCGCTTGGCGTTGTCACTCTCCGAGTCGGCCCGCGCGAGGAACTGCTCGGCTGTCGCTGGAATATGGCTTTTCAACCAGTCCGCCATCGCAACTTCCTCACGCAGATTCTCTTCGCAGAGCTGGGCGACCTCTGCTTCGCCTAGCGATTTGGCGGCGGCGATCAGGATTGTGTAGGAGGCGATTTCCATGTGCTCGAACGTGTAGCTTGCAAGCGATCCCTTCATCACTTCGTCCCCGGCGAACACCCCACTGAGCGACTGCGTCATTGCCGTCAGCTTGCCGCCGGCATCCTTCAGTGTGGAAGATCCTTGTCCGATGCGGTCAAGACAGGTTTCCAGCCGAGCAGCCTGCTGTCTGGTCTCCTGGATGTGCTGGCGAATCCGCTCGCTGAGCTCAGGATAGTTCTCTATCCGGTTCAGTTGCCCATTCAACATGGTTTCGGCCTGCTCCTCCATGGCGTGAGCATCCCTGAGCCATTGGACAAGCCATTCGCGTGATTCTGACATTTCATACCTCCTTCATGGGTCGGCCAGAACTTTCAAAGGGAGATATTGTTCCTCATCGGTTGAGCTGCGGAGTCAGCCTGTATTGCAGGCTCCTTGAGGTAGGCGCTGCAAGCGGGCGCTTGGCACCAGGAGAGAGTGGCGGGCGACGGGCATGGTCGCGGTGTCGGCGTTGGCAAAACGCATTCCTGCAGAAATGACGAAGCTGCTGCCTGCCGCGGGTTCCGTGATGGATGATCTCAATGAAGCGTTTCGCGTCGGCTCGCATTCCAATACCCGCGCCGCGATGTGTCAGGCTGTGTCTTGCCCGAGCGCCTTGGCCGTTGCCATTCGTCTTGCAAAATCAGCCCATTGCCGGTGCGCCCCAGCGAGGCCTCCAGGTTCAACAACGGAGATCATATCACGATGGAACGTCACGGCGTTTCGCAGGTTGGTATTGGGGTTTTCGCGCTAGGGAAAGAGCCATGACTTCTTCAGACAAGTCTTCAACTAACATATCACACCGCTCCGAGAAATCGAGCGGCAGGAGCCCGTCAAAGCCGGCGACACCTTCACCGGCCCCAGAGAAAATATCCGGAGCAGGCCCTGCGGTCGCCGAGCATTCGAAAGACGCCAAGGCGCCCAGAGGCGGGCGTCAACCTGGGGCCTATGTCAAGGATTAGATAGCCGAGCTGGGTTGCGTTTGTCTGGCCAATGCAGGAAGCGACGAGGAGGTTTTTATGCAGATGATGGGAGTTGTCGTCAGCCGAGACCAGGCTCCGGTCGTGGAATTTCGGGGCGAGGGAGGCGAGTGTATTACAGTTACCCTGCAGGCCGGGCATACTCTTCCCGACGATGAACTCATTGCAAAGGCCAGGGCCATGATGGTTCAGGTCGCTCAGTTCGGGACGGACCAGATCAACAATGCGGCGATGTCTGACGGGTCGTCGGCCGATGGGGTGATACAATCCGGAATGTCGGGATAGATAGCTTCGCTCGATGCAGGCCTGCTGCAAGGCCACGAGTCGGCAGCGGACGTGCAGTCATCAGCCAGAAGATGGCGAGAACGGTACGCAGGCAAGGCACGCAGATCGCACCCTCCAAAGCAGCGACACCGGTGATCATCGAAAAGCCGAGCGTGAGCGTTGGGGCTATCAAAGCTATGGAACAAAGCTTGCGCGCACTGGTTGGGGCCAAATTCAACGCTGTGGGGAGGGGATATGTCGCGTATCTTCAATCTTGGTTTGCCGGTCCTGCTTGGCGCTGCAACGTTCACGCTCAATGTTGCTTCGGACCCGCTGCCGCCGGATCTGACGTATCGTCCATTGCCAAGCTTGCCTTTTTCTGCGGTCAAGGAAACTGACGAGGCGCAAAAGCCGGCTGTGACACAACGGCAACGCGGCCTGCTCGAGAGCCGTTACGATCTGGCCGACCGGCCGATGCCCGGCGTCATGATGTCGGGCGGGCGCAAGGCTGTACAAGAAGGCTCGCGAGTGAAACTGCCGGCAGGCGAAACCTGGAGCAGCCTGGCAGCGAAAACCCCTCAGGAAATTCGTGATCGTGGTCTGTTGCCGCAAGGCTTCCTACCGTTGCCGCACGTCAAGCAGGCCGCCGGAGGTCAGGTCTTTCCTGAAAGTGAGATTAGAGAGATCGGCGCTGATGAAGGACGCGATCTGCGACGCTTCGACGTCGATTTCGATCTACCGGATCACCTTACCCCGGAGTTTCCACCTCCAATATTTCTGACCACGCACCCGGAGCTTGGAGATGTGTCGCGAGGGGATCTGCTGACGATACGCAACTTCTACGAATACATGAACGGCATCATCACGCCCGTGCAGATGGAAGGACTTCGTCTGCTGCTGACGCCATTTCCGCAGGAGGAATTCAACCAGACCGAGGACAGGAAGGTAGCGATGCAAAGCACGGGTGTCGCTTGCCTCGATTGCCATTCCAATTTCCACACCAACGGGGCGTTTCACCTCACCCCGGACGTGCGGCCGCAAGCCGAGCGCTTCCGGCTCGACACAACCAGCCTGCGCGGCTTGTTCAACCAGCAGATCCACGGATCCAAGCGCTCGCTGCGTTCCGTGGAAGACTTTACGGAGTTCGAACAGCGCACCGCCTATTTCAACGGCGATCACGTGAGCGCCACCCGCAAGGGCGTGAACCTGCCGGATCGGCCCAACCAGGTCGCGATGATGGCGCAGATGCAGAACATCATCGATTTTCCTCCGGCACCCAAGCTCGATCCCTTTGGACGACTTGACCCGGCTACCGCCAGTGCGCTGGAGATCAAGGGCGAGCAGGTGTTCATGGGAAAGGGCCGCTGCGGCGAATGTCATGTTCCAGCCCAGTCCTTCATGGACAACAATATGCACGACCTGAAGCTCGAGCGATTCTACAAAGTTGGTCAGACGTTCAACGACCAGGTTGCCATTCCAGATGGACCCATCAAGACCTTCACGTTGCGCGGGATCAAGGATTCTCCGCCCTATCTTCATGACGGCCGTCTGATGACGCTGGGCGATACCGTTGAGTTCTTCAACCTGGTGCTCGGAACGAAGCTCGACCAATCGGAAAAGGAAGCATTGGTGGCCTATTTGCTCACGCTCTAGACATCATCCGGGAAAAACCGCGGCCGACAATTAACTAGGTATTGAATGGAGGACAGTTCATGCGTGCCGCCATAATGACAGTAGTCCTGGCAGTGTCGCCCTGCTGTGCGCTGGCGCAAATCGGCAATCCAGCCGGTCTTGCCCCCGATACCAGTATGGAGAAGCCTGGAGTTCCAGCACCGCACCAGACGAATTATCAGGATCGGCTTTTCGTACAGCTAATTACGGCAGGCGGCAGGGCCGAGATAGAGTTCGGGCGACTCGCGGCTGGAAAGACAAGCCACGAAGACCTCCGTGAATTTGCAAATCGGATGGTCGATGATCACAACAAGGCCAATGAGCAGCTGAAATCCGTGGCCGATAAAAGCAAGATTCCACTTCCCGAAGGGCTCGATCCAGATCACAAGAAAATCCGTTCCGATCTCGAAAAGCTCGACGGCGCCGCGTTTGAGCTGGCGTACCTGAGGGCGCAGATCGTCGATCACCAAAGGACGGCGCAGCTCCTGGCTTGGGAGATAGGCTCGGGCGAGGATGCAGCGCTTCAGCGCTTCGCCTCCGAAAAGCTGCCGACGGTGCTTGAACATCTTGACCTGGCCCGCACGTTGCACGCGAAGCTGGCAGGCCAAGCCCTGTTCGCGCCGGATACGCAAAAGGCCAAATGAAGCGGCGGTCATGTGGCACCTGAAAGTTCAGCTGCCTTCCGTGAATGTCAGCGCACGCGCTTCTGTTCGTCTGATTGAGAAAGTGACGCCATGGCGGAACTTCGGATCGCCGCCGCGCTTAATCCGGTGGAGGAGTTATCCGATGAACGCGACCAAAGAGTTTTTTGAAAGCTGGCTGCAGGAGAATGTCGGCACTCTTGCCGGCCAAGAGGAAGTGAGCTTCGCCGTGCTGGCTCAGCAATTCGAGCAGGATGCCGAAGCGGCCGGTTATGGTCGCGAGGTGCGTGAGGACGAGCTCGGAAACATTGAAGATGCGATCGAGCAAGCGCTCAAGAAAGCGCGAACTGGCGTGCATGGTGACGCCGCTGGCGAACCCAGCGATGTGGCAGCCCTCATGGATGCGCTGGAGGTCGAAGATGCCAAAAGCGGGCCGTAGGCCATACCAGATCAGCTCTTTTCGTTTGTCGAAGTTGCCGGGGTAGCCCCATGGAGCAGTTTCGCAAGGACATGGCCGCCTTGGCAGAGCCGGCTTTCTGGGTGACGATAGGTTTGCTTCTGGTCCCTTATGCGCTTGGAACGGTGCTGCTCGTTTGGACCTGCGGCTGCCTGTAAGGTGCTACTGACACACCCCGGTGGTGGTTCAACGGCCCTAACGCCATACAATACGGAGCTAATGCGCTCGCGGGGGGATCCTGCGCTGCAGCAATGTCCGAACGATCTCGTCGCCAGGAAGTTCATCGTCGACACCAAGCTCCTTTGCTGCCGGTAATCGCACCGCCGCGGCTGACAGCTTTTGCGAGAGGGGAGAGGGCCGCCGTGTGCAGGCGCCGACGCTATCTGCGCTCTCAAAGTTCCAGCTACGGCCCCCTGTCACGGTTCCCCGATCACGCGCCTGAAGCGCGTTTCCTTGCCTCGAAAATAGCCCAGCAGCTTGCGCGTTGCCTTGGAACACTTGTGTCATATCGAAGTTCGGCCCGCATAGGAGAACCGAGATGGCCATCCCACAAGCGGACAACGACAACCACCTGCGCATGAAGCCGGCTCATCGAGGCAAAATCTCGCCCAAGGGGGCGATACACCAGGTTAGAGCACGACCCAGGTACAAAATGGCTCTGCGGGCGACAAGAATTAAGGCGAGGCGCTGAGATGCCGCGGACCAATAATGACGCTCGCAACGAGAAGACCACATCAGCTGCAGCAATCATTGTCGACAAGGAACGTGCTGAGCGCGCCGCCAAGACGGCGCGGTTGAAGGAAGCGCGCCTCGCACAGGCCATCACGCCGTCTCCCATAGAACGCAAGCAGCGTGTCACCAAAAAGGTTCGCAGGATTTTTGTTGCTGGCTAGGAGGTGTCCGTGACGCGCAATCATGACAAGGAAAGATACGACCGCGCCAAACGCATCAGCCAAGAGACGCTGGACGCTGAACGCGCACAACGCGCCGAGAAGACGGCGCGGCTGAGACAAGCAAGGCTTGCACAGCGTCCGGTGGAGTCGTCGCCGGCGCAGCCGCAAACTCGCCGCAAACCCATCCAGGCTCTCAAAAAGAGAAGCCGTAAGGTGATCGAAGTCTTTTAGGCTCTCCACATCCGTGCGGAACACTGGGAGAGTCCAGCGGCGAGCGCGGCTGGGAGGGAGGGCTTCCGCGACCTGATCCAGCAAGGCTGCGAAATACCTGGCGAGCAATCGCGGGGACTTTGGATCTCCGCCTCCTCGCCATTATCAGAGCTGGGAGCGAAACCTGCTCGCAAAGTAGTCGGTGACCTTTTCGCTTAGCGGACGCGCTTGCCATTCTTCCAGACTGACCTGCCTTGATCGCTTCAGGTCCTCGTTGAAAACGTCTATTTGCGTCCGCGCGAATTCCAAGCCGTAGACGTTCAGACTGGCCTCATCGTTGAGGCGCAAGGATCGCTCATCCAGATTAGCCGAGCCAAAGCTCACCCAGACATCGTCGACGATCAAAAGCTTGGGATGGTACATTGTGGGTTGAAACTCAAAGATGCGCACACCGGCCTTGAGCAATTCGCCCCAGAAAAAGCGCGAGCCCTTTCGCACCACAGGCACATCCGTGAGCCAATTGGGAACGATGACATCGACCGAGACGCCTCGCTTCCTTGCATCAAGAATCTGCTGCAGCGCGATGTCGTCCGGCACGAAGTAGGCCATGCCGATGCGCAGATGATCCTTGGCCGCGGCTATTGCCGCCAACATCATCAGCTCCATGTTCTCCGAGCCGTTTGGCTGCGAAGAAAGTATCAACTGCGCATCGAGACCGCCAGCGGCCGCAACTGCAGGGTAGAACTTCCCGCCCTGCAATGTCTCGCCGGTCGTCTCAAGCCAGTTTTCGGCGAACGCCGCCTGGAATGCGGGCACGGCTGGTCCTTCGATCCGGTAATGGGTGTCGCGCCATTCATTTGAGTTGCGTGCGTTCCCGCGCCAATCATCGGCAATGCCGACCCCGCCGGTGAAAGCGATCCGGCCATCAACGATCAGCAGCTTGCGATGAGTTCGGTTGTTTACACGGTCCAACGTATACCAGCGTAGCGGCCGATAGCGTTCGAACCGCACACCTGCCGTCGTCATGATGCGGATCAGGTCCTCGTCGAAGGGAAGGCTGCCAACCCAGTCGACGTTCACGCGGACTTCCACGCCTTCGCGGGCCTTCGTCGCCAATGCGATCGCGAACTCGTAGCCGATGGCTCCTGACCAATAAATATACGTTTCCATGTTGACGCTGGATCGAGCCGCCCCGATTGCTTGCAGCATTGAGGGAAATATTTCGTCTCCGTTGACGAGAGTTTGGACCGCGTTGGAACCGAACATCTGCCCTTGCGAATAGCTGCTCATCGTCTTGGAAAATTGGGGATCCGTAGCGTCGAACCGGTGGGGGACGATAGATCGTAGAACGCGCGGCTGCGGAGTGAGGTTTATGATCAACACCGTGAGCAGGCTGCCGATGGCGGCAATGGCCAGATAGATGAGCACCTTTCGCCAAGGCGCAATGCGGGAGGTCTTCTTGCGGGCGCCTGACGCAACGGGACCGAAAGGCTGCACGTCAATCGCCCTGTTGCTGGCGATGGCGATGTTTTTCGATCTCCTCGGGCTCTTCATCGTCGATCCGGGTGATGTTTGAAGCCGCGTGATCTGACCGCAGGATCTCGTCCAGCTTGGCATGGATCGCTTGAGTGTCGCGGTGCTCCGCACGCTGGATGAACAGCGTCATCGCCCAGGTGAACAATGTTGCGGCTCCATGCCAATCCAAGCTCTGTCGCTCGAAAATCATCCAAAGAATTGCGTAGGCCAACAAGACCAGGAACGCAGCGGGACGGGAAGTCAGTGTGCCGATTGAGGTAAGGGCGCTGGTGATCGGATGATTTGCCATTCCAGAGAACTCGCGGCAGTCCCCCTGGTTCCGGCGAGACATCATACCGCCCCGCCGTGCCTGCAGTGGATTTGGGTCGGCCGCTTGAGTACATCGCCTCTGGCCGATCGTTACTTTCGATCGAGCACCTTTCGGACCTTCTCGGCCAGCTCGTCGATCGTGTAGGGTTTGGTCAAAAGCTCCGTTCCAAAATCGAGCGTGCCATTGTGAACAATCGCGTTTCGCGTGTAGCCGGTGGTGTAGAGCACCTTTAGTGACGGGTGCGATGTCCTGACCTTGTCCACCAGTTCGCGGCCTGACATTTCCGGCATGACCACATCGGTGAACAGAAGCGAAGGCACATGCCCGCTCTCCACGGCGGCAAGTGCATCTCGTGGCCCCGACATTTCCAGGACGGAATAGCCCAGTTCTCGCAGCGCTTCTGCGGCCATCAGGCGTACACGATCTTCATCCTCGACGATCATGATGACCTCGTCTGAATGTCCCGGATGCTCGCCCGCCAAGGCGGCGGCCGGGCTGTCGGGAATGCCGCCATGCGACCGCGGTAGATAGATCTTCAAGGTGGTTCCGACACCGAGTTCGGAATAGATCTTGACGCTGCCGCCGGACTGACGAACAAACCCATACACTTGGCTAAGTCCCAATCCGGTACCCTTGCCGACTCCCTTTGTGGTGAAGAACGGATCGAAGGCTCTTGCCAGCACGTCCGCAGTCATGCCCGTTCCGGAATCGGTGACCGCTATCATCACATACTGGCCCGAGGAGATCGCGTTTTCTCTCGCATACCGATCGTCAATATGGGCGTTAGACGTTTCAATCGTGAGCTTTCCGCCGCCGGGCATGGCATCGCGTGCGTTGACGCAAAGGTTGAGCAATGCGCTTTCCAATTGCCCTGCATCGGCCTCCACATGCCATAGCCCAGCGGCGAGCACCGTCTCGATTGCTATGGTCTCTCCAAGCGTTCGGCTCAGCAGTTCGCTCATGCCGGAGACGAGTCGATTAGGATTCAGGCGCGTCGGTGCCAAGGGCTGCTGGCGAGAGAAGGCAAGCAGCCGCTTGGTAAGTTCCGCAGCGCGTTGTGCCCCATCGATTGCACCGGTGACGAAGTGGTTCACGTTCGTGTCGCCGTTTCGGAGCTTGCGCTGCACGAGATTCAAACCGCCAATGATGACAGCCAGCATATTGTTGAAGTCGTGGGCGATGCCACCGGTAAGCTGTCCCACGGCCTCCATCTTCTGCGCCTGGCGCAGGTGCTCTTCTGCTCGGACGCGTTCGGCAACTTCCTCAGCCACACGCTGCTCAAGAGTGGCGTTGAGCGTCTGCAGCGCTTTGAACAGTCGGGAGTTGTCGATTGCCGTGGCGGCATGACCGGCCAGCCCCAGCAAGGCTGTCTCATGCTCTGCGGCAAAGACACCGCAACCGGAATGTCCGAAGAACAGCCCACCCAGCACTTCGCCCGATCGCGAAATGACCGGCACGGCAAGATAGGATCGCACGGGAAGATGGCCTTCCGGCATTCCCTTCCTCGGCGAATTTTTTCCATAGCGCACATCCATGAGGATATCATCGGAACGCACCACGCCCGTCCCGCGAAAAGTAGGCTCGAACACGGCCGTGTTGCGTGGCATGGGAAAATTTTCGAAAGCGGAGCGTGGCGCTCCCGACAGGGCGTAGAGCACATAGCTGTCCCCCGTGTCATCGAGGACATTGTAGAAAAAAGCTCCGAATTGCGCGCCTGACAGCGCGACGCCAGCGTCGGTGACAATCTGGACAATGCGCTCCACGTCCAGCTCGGCTGCCACGGCGGCGGCAGTCGCATTCATCATCTGAAGCTGGTTCTCCACCCGCTTTCGCGCGGTAATATCCATGACGGTGCCGATGAAACGCACCGCGCGTCCGGACCGGAAAAGAGATTCGCCCGTTGCAGCTATCCAACGCTCCTTTCCGTCGCGCAGCCCGATCGTCCGATATTCGATGTCGTAGCGGGAAGACTCGCCCGGCGCGAGCGCCCGGCGTACGGCCTCATCCGCCCGTTCACGGTCTTCTGGATGGAGACCGGCCAGGAACGCGCTCTCATATGTCACCTCCGCCTCAGGTGGCAGACCGAAGAGAGCTTTGCATCGGTCGTCCCAACGCAGCACCCTTGTGATGGGATCATAGTCCCACGTTCCGATAGCGGCCGCATCGGTCGCTAGCCTTAGCCGCTCCTCGCTCGCTCGGGCAGCCTGTTCCGAGCGGACGCGCTCGATGTGAGCCCATGACCGCTCTGTCACCTCCGCCAGCAAGGACAGTTCGCGCTGCGACCAGACGCGGCGCTGCGTGTCGTGAACGGCCATTAGCGCAGCCAGCCGGCCTTGCTTGACCAAGGGCATGCAGATCGTTGCCGTTATGCCGATGTCCTGAAAGGTCTTTGCTTCCTCGGGCGCAATTTCCTCGAGATTGTCGTTGATGACGAGCGGCCGATTGGCGGTCAGATTGCCAACAGCGAGGCGACCGAAATCGGCAAGACTGTAGTATCCCCTGATGCTAGGCGAGCCAGGAGCGCTCCAGTCGCCGCGAATGGTGAAGTGGTCCTGGTCCGGCTCCATGTCAGCGTAGGCGCAAATCGAAACGCCTAGATGTTCGCCAAGTAGACGGGTGGTGACCTCCATGACAGCGTCGGCATCTGTCGCCGGGGATATCTCTCTGCCGAGGCGATCCAGAAAGGCCAGGCGCTCGGCATTTTCACGCAGGGCCTTCTCCGCACGAAGCCGTTCAATTGCGGTGCGCGTCCGGTCAGCCACTTCCGAAACCAGAGCAACCTCGGCCGGCGTCCAGTGTCTTGGCTCGGAGTGATTGAGGTACAATAACGCAACCAACCCGCCGCGCTCCGTAACCGGCATGTTGATGACGGATTGGGCGCTGATTGCTTTGAGAGCCTCGGCATGGTCGTGGGTTCGCGGGTCTGTCTCGGCATTCTCGAAGACGACCGTCTCGCCTCGTTTCAAATCATCGACATAGGAGCCGTAGTCCCTGAAGTTCAGAGTTCCGGCCAGACTTCGGATTCCCGGCGCGTTCCAGTCTCTGTCGATGACTATCGTTTCTTTCTTGAGATCGATCGTGCCATATCCGGCTCGACTGATGCCAAAATGCTTCCCAAGCAATTCCGCTGCCGCAAATGCCAGTTCGGCAGGATCATCGATCTCCCGAATCCTGTCACCCAACCCCGCCAGAAGCTGGAAGCGCTGCACTTCAGACGAACGTTCGCGTGACGTGACTCCCATTTCGCCCCCGGTTGGTCGGACTAGATAATGCCGTCAGTCGCGAAGAGTTCCAGGCGCCGGACAACAGGTCGGGGCTAGGCCGCCGACGCATTGCGAAGAAACTTGCGTCACGACAGCCAAGGACAACTCCATATGCGCCCTCAACGGGCGAACGACGCGCCGTGCATCATAGTTTAATGACACCTGCTGGGCTGTGCCGCATAAAGCCATTGTCAGCGGCTGTGTAACGGGCGCCGCTGCTTGGGAGCAATCCCACTGTAGCCGAATAGGAGCGCCTGATGCTTAGCCGACCAACCCGCACGAATACGGAAGCTCTCTACCCCAGTGACCTGAACATCCTTCGCGACGCGTTCGACGCGCTGTGCCAGGAATTTGCTATCTTGCCCGACACGGCGGCGGCCAACGCCGTAGCGAGAGAGCTGATCAGGTTGTTTGAAACAGGAATGACGGAAGCGGCCACACTGATGATCGCCGTGCGCGCACGTTGGCAAGGCGACTGGGAGATGGGAGGCAGCAATGCTGCCTGAGGTTTGATGATCAAGCGCAATCAACCCGCTGCATCCTTTTCGACACCGCCGCGTTGAGCGTCAAACCTGCCAGAAATGTCCGATGCGCTGGCACAATGACTGGAGCGACCGATGCCGAAATTCCGCTTCGAGTTTATCGAAGGCATGGCCCAGCCTGCAATCTTTGCCGATATGGCTGATCGAGATGAGGCTGTCAGAGAGGCGAAGCGTGCAGCCAAGGAGGCCATGCTCGACGGAATTGTCGATGGCGTGGACCCGACCAGTTGGGTGACGAAGGTTTACGACGAAGCAGGCTATCTCGTCGCCACTCTCGGATTCCAGGATCTGGTCGCCGCGCCCAGGGATACGGAAGAGTTCAAGGAAACAGAGGAGCCAGGCGTCTTGCGATCGGGTTGAAGCCGGTTTCTCCGCTGTCGCCCTCGAGCCAGATGTTGCGGCCGCCGGGCAGATCACGCCGTGAACCCGAAAAAGACCGTTTCTGGCTGGTGCGGACAGCCTTTTTGTTTAATCTCCGAAAGACGCGCAGAGGCTGCAACACGGCTTCAGCCCACCTCGACGCTCTCGAGACGGGCGCGCGGGAGTTGAGATGCGATGCATAGAGACGCCTTCACCCCATCAGAACTTGCCCTGCTCAGTCGCGTCTTCGCACGCAGCAAAATCAAAAACGAAACCGCAACCGAGAAGGAGCGGCGCGCATCACGTATTCTGGCTTACTACCAGGCTGGGGTCACGGATGAGGATGAGCTAGAACTGCTTTCTCGCCAACCGCTCGGAAGGTGACGATTAGTCTTCCTTCTTCAGAGCTTCCGCCTCGTCTTTGAGCTTCGGCCAATCGGCGCCATGCCTGCGAAGCAGCGTTCGTGCCTGCTTGGGGTCAATTTCCGTGAGCTCGACCAGATGTTCGACCTCAAGGTCCTGGCCCTTCGCAACCCGGCTTGCCTCGTTCGCTTTTCGTTGCATCTCGACGACCCTCTGCTGAGACAACATGAACGAGCGCTGAGAGTGCGCGTTCCAGAACTTCATACAAAAATCGCGACATCGATTAAATCAGTCGGATTGCGCCACTGAGGCGGGCATGCCCTTCTGCTGCGGCTTTCCGATTTGTCCAATGTGGAGAACCCGAGCTGGTCGCAAATGGCGGCGGCATCTTCGTGCGTCAGTCCGGCCACGCGGCATTCGGTTTCGTCGCCGCTCCGTTTGGTGTGCCGGCGTTCGGCAGCATTCTGTCGCAGCAAGTCCTATCGCACGTTATCTCATCAGCTTGATCTGAAGCGAGATGCTCAGCCTCAGAATCCTGTCGCCATTTTCGTTCCGCACTTCAACAAATACTTGCTGCCCGTCCACCTCGGTCAGTGCATCTCTCGTAAGGTCGATAAGGCCTTCGAAGCCTACGCGGCGCACCTCCTCCAGACCGGCACATTCGATGCCGATTTCGTCCTGGATGACCACATCGTGATCGCCACTATCAAAGAAAAATCGTGCCATCCGAAAGCTTCCGTCACCACTAAGCTGCGGGGTTCCTTTGGTGCAGGTACGTCGTTTCGAAATCACCTGCACGAGTGAGGCCGGGCCAATCAAGAGCCTGCACCCTTGGGCCTGTGGTGGCGATGAGGCCTCTACGTCGAAGTTCCTGAAGCATTCGGTTGACGTGGACTGTAGACAAGCCCAATGCATCGCCAAGTGCTGCCTGGGTAATGGGAAGATCCGCGACGTGATCCTGGATGCGTCCAACCGAGCGCAAGCGAAAGATCAGTTCGCACAAGATGTGAGCCATGCGCGTATAGGCCTCGCGTCGTCCCACATTCGTAACCCATTCCCTGTAAATCGCTGCATCGATCAGCGTCGAGCGCCAAAAAGCCGTGGCGATTCGGGGATGCTGTTCGCAAATGGCGCGAAGAGCGTCATGTCGCATGAAGCCCAGTCTGGCTGCTGTCAGGGTCGTGAAATTGCAATCCATGACCGACAGATGCAGTCCGTGCAGATCGGGAATGTCCCCAGCCACAAAGAAGGATGTAATCTGCCGTTTGCCATCGCCGGTAAGTTTGGTGGAACCGAGCAGGCCATCCAAAACCACGAACGAATTGACAGGGCGGTCACCCTCACGCACCAGGTCGTAATTGGCAAGAAAATCCTTCTCCTGAATTTGGATGTCTTTCAAAACATCAATATCGCCCTCTCGGAGATCCGAGATGCTCTGGAGCTTGCGGATAAGTACATCCGAGGATGAAGTGGGTGACAAAGTGGCTACCTAGCTGATGTTGGTTATCGAACTTGCATCCGCGTCAAAAGTTCCGGATAGCCGTAACGAGGCGCCGGACTGCTGGTCGGGAACTGGGAATTCAGGATGCCGAGGCAGGTCCTTGGCCGGGACTTCATTGCACGGGGCACAGGAGTGCTGCACACCCATAATCGAGCCCCTCGAGCAGCGCATTAACCTATGACATAGGCTGCGCTCGCAATGGTCGCTGCGACATCACATGAGGTGGTTGATCCGCCAAGGCCTGACGCTGCAACCTCACCTATGAGGGCCAGATGGCTCCGGCCAGGCATCAGGCAAAAGGCGTCTCACCTGAAGCGAGAAATCCGGCCTTGCAAATGGGCATCTCAACGAGCCCGCTTGAGGTCCGGCCGCGCAATGTCGCCACACGGTTGACGAGCGGCTATCTATTGGCGTCACTCATGGTTCATCAGGCGTCTCCAAAATCCGGCCTGGTGGGGAATCGAACTTTCTGCCGATCAGCGGGCTTTCGGATATGTCCGTCGGAAACGATGTGGAGAAATTGATGCGGAACCTTATACTGGCCTTCGCAGCACTTGCCCTACCCGCGTGCCAATCGGCTCCTGAACCGCTGCAATCCGCCGCTATCGAACCTGCTGCCATTCCCTCCCAATCCGCCTTGGATCCTGCCGTTGTTCCCCCCGGCCCGGCAATAATGGATCAATCCGTGGCAATCATTCCTCCTTCAAAGGGCGTTCCAACAAAGTACGCTGCTTTTTCGGGCAATTGGGTCGGGCGATTGGAAGGCACATATGAAGGTAAACTGTCTGTTCAATCTGTTTCTTCAAACGGAAAGGTGACCGTAACCTACGCATGGGGAATTCTGAGCGATGACAATCCGGGTGAGGCCGCGGGCGAAGGAAAAATTGTAGGGAATACGTTGAAGCTGGGGCGCCTCCCGAATGGCGCGGACGTCAGTTTTAGGATGATGCCCGACGGCACGCTGTCCGCAACCCATACGCTCGCCGGCCAGACCTATACGGGCATGTTCATCAGGCAGTGATCAAAGAAGATACGGCCGCGTTCCCGCGGTTTTTGATCCGAGCATCCCGCGCCCTTGGACCATCTCCCATAGCGGCCCTTGAAATGCCAGTCCCTGGCGTCATAGCCGCTACGTTCGAGGACCGTGGCGGCCCCGGACCGAAGCATTTCCTCAACATGGAGGTCAGGAGACCCGCCTGACCGCCCACGTCCCAAAACACACCACCGATGCCAATCCCCATTAATTCTGAGGGGCTGCGGGGCGTTTCGGCGCGGCTTGCACGGGGTTCGCGCAGGTTCTGTTGGGACCCGGTTTGCGTACGTTATCGAAGGTGTGCGGTGTTGGTTCGCCCCAGGTGGACCTGCTTTGCACCGCCTGCGACAGTCCCTAGCGAATGGCGCTATCCTCGCTGCCGCGAATCGGACGCGGGCTTTTTTCTTGTTTCGTGAAACGAAAGGTCATTCCGCAAGTTGGCTTCCCAAAGGAGGAACCCAATGAAAAAGGATGGCGATGGCCGAGTCGAAAAGGGCAATCAGCAATTGCTTGCCCGACGTCTGTCTGAAGAAGTCGGTATTTCAGAGCCGGATGCGCGCGGTCTGATCAAGCTTATCGGCACGGATTGGAATTCGCTGCTTCGTGAAGCCCGATTTCTGAAAGAGAGGCACTAGAACGCTTCTGCCGGTCACATGATCTCGACTGAAAATATTATTGCTCTCGCGGCGGTAGTTTCTGGGCGCCGCCGGCTGTGAGCGAAGAACATGCTTCCGCCCCATCGGAGGGTGTCATGACTGCTCCCGCTACCACGCGCCTTTAGAAGGCAGCGTCGACGACAAAACCCGTGTGATGTGGCTGCTGCACTCCGGAGCGCACTTCGAAGAAGCCACTTTAAAGACATGCTACGGGGTAGAGGCTGTTGAGCCGCGCACCTTATGGCTGGATCATCTCATTGCCAGAACAGGACCGTCCAAGGGAACTGCTGCAGGTGGCGCCTGGTGGGATATTGTCACTGGCATCCGACGAAGGCTAGTGGGTCATACCTCGGCCGGGCCCGCACTATTGGTCCGTCCATGGCGCGGCCTTCTTGGGAGAAGAGATTGACCCGTGGGTACGGGTTGGCTCACGCGCGACTGTGTCGCGTAGCGTCGCAGGCGGACCGAAGCGATGGCGCGATGAAGAGGCGCAGGCCAACCGCCGTTGATCTTCAGGCCGTAAGCCCGGCCCCACACCTCAAACGTTGAAGCCGTTCGCTCGGCACTCGACGCCGTGCCCGTCAGAGGCGTGAGCCTTGACCGTGGGTTCATCTGCAGTGACTGGCAAAGGTAAGATCATCCGAGCCGGCGCCGCATCCCTCCATACAGCTTGCGGCTTGCTCAACTGCGACTGATTTATGCCGATCGTCGGCGCGTTGCGATGGCACCTCGTAGGAAGGGTCTGCCCGGATAACCGGCTCCAGATCGTGGGGGAAGTTCGGCGCATGGACAGGCAGTGCTTCGGCCGAATTGTCGCCCTTTTGAGCCATCGCTGGAAGGATTTCAGCGATCTCGACCAGGATTTCCTTGAGCAGATGTCTCATCTGCGCGCCCGCCCTGCGGCCCCTTGCTATGGCGATCAAACTTGCTGACGTAGCCAATGTTCCCGCTTGAGCTGAATGGCGCGCGCTCTGCCGGCAAAGATCGAAGGAGCGGCTTGACGCGACGGGCCTCGTCCCTCTCGCCTGCATGATCGATATTGGAAAGTCGAAATTTGAACGGACTGTTGCCTGCCTTCGCCGGAGCGTTGGATGATCCGATCACGGCATGTGCCTGACCCCCGACTTGCCTCGCGCAGCTTCTTCCCTGGCTGCTGTCTGCCTCTGACGGGGTCGACGGGAACAAAGGCTCGATCATCCGGTTTGGAACCATCCCGTTAAGCACAGGACGAAAGTGCAGCCTGGCGGATGAGATACGGCAGCCGGATTGCTCATGGCTGCTTCGATCTGCATTCGGCAGCCGAGACTGAGCCCAAATGCCTGCAGGAGACTTCGTATGAGCGAAGCACGACACAGCGAAGGCAATGAGGTGACTTCGATTGCGGGCACGTCGCCCTTCGCCAGTTTTTTCATGGCTGGCTTTGAGTGCTCGTCGCACCGGCGCAAGGACGGCGTCCGCCTCGATCTTATCCGTGCGACCTCGCACTATTTGCACGCCCTGGGCGACTACCGCCGTTGCGCCGAACTCGGTCTTCGTACCGTCCGCGACGGGTTGCGCTGGCACCTCATCGAAACCGCTCCTGGAAACTATGACTGGTCAAGCTGGACGCCGATGGTCGAAGCAGCGCAATCGGCAGGTGTCCAGGTCATCTGGGACATCTTCCACTACGGATGTCCAGACCACGTTGATCAAGGGTCGATGCATTTCATCGATGCCTATGCCTCGTTCGCTGCAGAAGCTGTGAGGGTTCATCGTTCAATCGCCGGTACAGCGCCTTTGTTGTGCCCGATCAACGAAATCTCGTTTTTCGCCTGGGCTGTTGAGGTTGGCTATTTCCCGCGCGTTGGCCCGAAGAAGCGGGGATGGTTCAAGAGGCACCTCGTGAGAGCTGCAATAGCTGGCGTTCGCGCGATGCGCGAGGTCGATCCCGCTTGCAGATTTGTCTGGGCCGAGCCGCTTATCCACATTGCCCCTCGCGACCGGACGCGGACCGAACGGCGTCGGGCCGAAAATGCCCGTCTCGGACAGTTCGAAGCTTACGACATGCTGCTGGGCCGGGCAGAGCCCGAGTTGGGGGGCAGCGACGATGTTGTCGATGTCGTTGGCCTGAATTTCTATCCGCACAATCAGTGGTACCTCAACGGGCCGACGATTCCCATGGGGCACCACGAGTACCGTGCCCTATCCGAGATGCTGATCGAGGTCGCGCATCGATATGGCAAGTCGATGTTCATCGCCGAGACCGGCTCCGAGGGATCAGGCGGGGCGGCGTGGCTCCATTATGTCTGCGACGAGGTGCGTGCCGCAATTGACCTCGAAGCGCCGATCGAAGGTATTTGCCTATACCCGATAACCGCCTATCCGGGCTGGGACAATTCGCGGCATGCGGAGGTGGGATTGTTTTCGGTCGTCCAGGCGGACGGCAGTCGGCACGTCCGCAAGCCCATCGCGCAGGAATTGGCCCGCCAGCGAGCTTTGTTCGCGGCGAACCTGACGCGTTAATACATGAGCGGCACGAGGGATGTTGCGAGCGCCTGTCGGCGCCGCCTTGCCACGCTCGATGCTCCCAGGTACGTCCGGGTGGCGAGCTACAGCGCCCCTTCGGCCAACGACGCCTTCCCCGCGCTCGCCCATTCCGGGACGCTCTTCTGGATGCGGGCGAAGGTTGCCAGGGCCTGCCCGACCACCTGATCCATGTTGTAGTAGCGGTAGGTTGCCAGGCGACCGACAAACCACACGTCGGGACAGGTTGCGCCAAGCGCTTCGTAGCGCTTGAAGAGCTCTTCGTTTTCGGCCCGCGGCACCGGATAGTACGGGTCCCCGATATCGGTAGGATATTCGTAGGTCAGACTGGTCCGCGCGTTCTGCTGGCCGGTCAGATGTTTGTACTCGGTGATGCGGGTGTAATCTTCCGTCTGGGGATAGTTGACGACGGCAACCGGCTGAAACTGCTCTTGGTCGAGGGTGACGTGCTCGAAGCGGAGCGAACGATAAGGAAGACGCCCCAGCCGCCAGCCGAAGTACTCGTCGATCGGGCCGGTATAGATCAGGCGGTTGAACGGTATCTCGTCACGAATTTCGCGGAAGTCGGTCTGCAGCATGATCTTGATGTTCGGATGGTCGAGCATGCGCTCGAACATCCTCGTGTATCCGCCGGCAGGCATCTTCTGGAAGCTGTCGCTGAAATATCGGTCATCGCGGTTGGTCCTGGTCGGCACTCGTGCCGTCACCGATTTGCTCAGCTGGTTCGGATCGACGCCCCATTGCTTTCTGGTGTAGCCACGGAAGAATTTTTCGTAGAGTTCGCGTCCCACGGTGCTGACGACAACATCCTCGGCCGTTCGCACGTCCTCTACCGTTTCGCGTCGCGACGCGAAGAACTCCTCCAACTGTGCAGAATTCAGTTCGAGGCCATAAAGGCGGTTTATCGTGTCGAGATTGATCGGGATGGGGAGCAGTATCCCATCCACCGCCGCCAGAACCCTATGCTCGTATGTGCGCCATTGGGTGAACTGCGAGAGGTAGTCCACGATCGACTGGCTGTTGGTGTGAAAAATATGTGGCCCATAGCGGTGGATGAGGATGCCGGCTTCATTATAGCAATCATAGGCGTTGCCGCCGACATGGCTGCGGCGATCGACCAAGAGAACGCTTTCATGACGCTGCGAGGCTATTCTTTCGGCAAGCACGCTGCCGGCAAACCCCGCGCCGACGATCAGCCAATCGAACATGGCTATGCGCTCCTGCGCAACGGGACGACCTTCTTGCGTCGGTAGGCGCCCTCAATGTGAGCGGCCATGGCCGTCCATGTTCTTTCCCACGACATGTCAGCCAGATAGGCATCGACTTGCGGCAGCAGCATCTCACGCGGTCGCAAAAGCATGGAGCGCAGCTTGCTCTCCAAGTCGTCACTGTCGGCGATTTCCACCAGTCCAGCAGCGCCGTAGCTGCGCACGACGTCAACGATCGCCGTCGAGATTACGGGCAGGCCCGCAGCCAGGAACTCTGGCGTCTTGGTTGGGCTGATGAACCGGGTCGCCTCGTTGAGTGCAAACGGCATCCAGCCGGCATCCCAATGGCGCAGATAATCGGGCAGGTCGCAGTAGGCCTTGGCACCCAACCAATGCAGGTTGTCGGCCTTCGGCAGGATTGCAGGATCGATTTTGACCACGGGGCCAATCATGACGAAATGCACGTCCGGCATCGTCCGCGCCGCTAGCGCCACGAGTCCGGCGTCCAGCCGCTCGTCGATGACGCCGAAATACCCCACCCTCGGGTGAGGAATGCCGGCCTGATCGGCTGGGTCCTTTCCTGGCAGCCTTGCCTTGTGAAAATGTTTCACGTCGATGCTGCTCGGAAAGGGGTAAATAGCCTGATGCAGGCGGCGCTTGGTCTCGAACAGGCTCAGGCCACCGGTGAAAACGAGATCGGCGCGGCGCAGAAGTGCCTTTTCCATCTGCGCCAGTTCGGGCGGCGCATTCTTGAAAGCGGAGAGTTCGTCCATGCAGTCGTAGACGCATATGTCTGGGTCAAGAAACTCCGTGAAGCGGAGAGCCATCGGCGTGTAATACCAGGCGATCAGCCGGCTGTGCGGCATAGAAGCTATGATCTGCTGAACAAACCTCCGCTGCACGGCATCTGATTTCGCGGCCGACGCGCCGAGCGGCAGCACTGGTGTCACGATCAGGATGTTTGGCGATGCCTCGCTCGTCCGCATCTGCGGCTGTGGCAGTTCTTCGAAAACAGGCTCCTCAAAGTAGACCACTCTCTGCTGCTCTGATGCGAGGGTGAGGATATGCTGCGGCCGTTGATGAACGAAATTCCATCGCAAGTGGGAGAAGCAAACCAGTAGATTTTCCCTGCCAGTGTGTTTACTGGCGGATACCCTGCCCAAGGCTGCTTCCATTGAGATGTTCCTTCCCGTAATCTTTAGTTTATGTTACGACTAACATTTGTTAAGCGCGGATCGAGGAGAAATAGACTTCGATGCCAGGTCCTAACTTTCCAGCGCGTGAGTTGTTCCAAGGTGAAGTGAAGAGCTCTCGGTCACCGCTCGGATGACGAATGCGACCATATTTCCGCGAAGCTGAGAACGCTCGCCGCGCATCGCCGGGCTTTGAAAGCGTGAGCGACGGCGGAATGTCGGTGGAGAACGGACCTGCCGTATTTGCGTTGAAGTCGCTGGCTATAAAATGTGCAGGACATCAAGTTGATTCGCCCGCATCGCTGGCGAGTCCGTGCCAGGCGAATTCCGGGGCTGATATGAAGATCGACTTTGCGACCAACGTTTTTCCGCTGTTTCATCCGCAAAGCGTGGATGATCTCAAGGACCCTTGCCCCGTCTTTGATGGCAGCCTGTGGCACGTCTTCGGCTCGAGCGGCACGGTGACCACCGAGACGTGGACGATACTGCACGCCACGGCGCCGGACCTTTATGGGCCGTGGACCGAGCATCAGTCGATCGAGCTTCCAATCAATGGGAGTGGTGTTGCGGCTCCGGGGGTCATCCACGAAAGCGGCGTCTTTCACATGTTCATCCAGACCGAGTTCATGAAGTCTGGCGGCCGCTGCGAGCATGCGGTTTCCAATGACGGGTTCCAGTGGGTGGTTCTTAGCCCCGCAATCCTCGCGATCCCGGACACGGAGGAAGATGGCATTTACGATCCGCATCCCGCACTTATTGGCGGCAAGCGCTACCTCGTCTATTCCGCCATGCCAAAATTCACCAGGGTGCCGCAGCCCGACATCTATCTCGCACGCAGCCAATCCGACTCATGGTTCGGTCCCTGGAAGCGGATCGGCAAGATCCTCGACCACAATGATGTGCCTCACCACAACACAAGAGAGGATCCCGACTATGAATGGGGCATTGAGGGCGCACAACTGGTCGAATTGCCGGACGGTCGCGTGCTTCTCAATGCCACTTGCTTTCTGCCCAATGGCCTTCGCGGGAACCGGCAACGCGTGTTTTTTGCCATCGCGGATAACGTTGCTGGACCTTACGTCTCGATCGGCCCGGTGCTGGAACCAGGCCAGCCGGGAGAGAACGGCCACTCGACAGTGATGATCGAAGGCAGCCAGCTTTCACTGTTTTATCAGAGCCGGGTCGCCACGACTGATCATCGGTGGCGCTACGGCTTGGCCAGATGTGACGTCGCTCTGCTTTCCAGGGTCGCGTGATCCGGTCGGCGCCACTCGTACCGACTGCATCAACGAACTGGACGGCTCGCATTGCGAATAAGCGTCCGTGGCTCGAGACATTCCCGCGGAAAACTGCCGGAATTAAGTGTTCCTCGCACGGAACAATGCATCAGAGCTGAGGTTCGGCTGACTTCCAACCAGGAGTCAGCCATGTATTACACCGACAAGAAATTGCAGTACCCGGTTCGTGTGGAAACGCCCAATCCAGTCTTTGCCCGTGCCTTGCAGCAGGCCATCGGCGGAGTAGAAGGCGAGATCCGCGTGGCCTTGCAGTATTTCTTCCAGGCATGGGGATGCCGCGGGCCGGCCAAATACCGCGACCTGTTGTTGAACACGGCGACCGAGGAGCTCGGCCATATCGAAATGCTGGCGACTGCGGTCGCCCTCAATCTTGAGGGTGCACCACTTTCGCTGCAGGAGGACATCTCGTCGGACACGGTCGGCGGCTCGGTCCTCAACGGGATGAACTTCCGCCATATCTTGTCGACCGGCCTGGCCGCACTGCCTGAAAACGCCAACGGCGTTCCCTTCAATGCTTCGCATGTCTATGCCAGCGGCAATCTTGCCGCGGATATGGTCGCAAACGTCACCGCGGAAGGAAGCGGCCGCGTGCTTGCGACCCGCCTGTACAACATGACCAGCGATCCCGGCATGAAGGACATGCTGTCCTTCCTTATTGCGCGCGACACCATGCACCAACAGCAGTGGCTCGCGGCAATCGAAGATATGGGCGGACTGAACGCGTCTCTGCCGGTCCCCAACTCCTTCCCGCAGGAAAAGGAGCATCAGGACGTATCCTATGCCTTCATCAATTGCTTCGTCGAAGGTGTCGAACCAGCGCAGGGACGTTGGAGCGAAGGACCGTCGATGGACGGCAAGGGCGAGTTCTCCCTGGTCGCCGGTTCGCCAATGGGCGAGGAGCCCATCCTGTCGCCGCCTCGGCCAAGTTCCGGCGCCCAGAGCGAGCAGATGATCGACAGGCGGGCAGCCGAATAGGCAAAGATAGCAATGCCGGAGGCAGCCGGCACTCGGCTGTCTCCTGCTAGCGGCTCCTGCGGAGTCGGGCGCACCCGGTGGTACCGAGCAACTGGCGCTCCGCACGAGGGATAGCGCGACCCATTGGTGACTGGTGCGTGCCTGACGAAGCTCTCCATTTCCGCTTCGACATAAATGCTTCACCTAGGGAACATCGCCGGCTCCGCGAAGTTGGACAGCCACGGAGGACGTGCACATGAACAGTGTCATCTATCTTATCGGCGTTATCGTTGTCGTGCTGGCGGTCCTCTCCTTCCTCGGTCTTCACTAGGTGGCCCCATGCAGCATGAAAACGATCAGGGCGGACAGCCCACCGATTTCGACAAGACGAAAAGCGACGTTTCCGAAAGGCTTCGCCAGGAAAATGAGCGTGCCAGCGAGTTGCTTCACGACGCGCGTGATACGGTGACCCGCAAGGCTGGCGACTATGCATCTGAAGCCAGGGAGGTCATCTCCGACAAGGCGCAGGAAGCGCAGCGCGACATCGGATCGAGCCTGGCGGCGCTGGGCGGCGCACTGCGCGCGGCCAGTGACCACCTGGCCAACAACGATGAAAGGAACGCATCGAAGTTCGCATTGGATGCTGCCGGTGGCCTGGAGCGGCTTTCATCGTCATTGAAACAGAAGCCGTTCGGCCAGGTCCTGGAGGACGTGCAGTCCTTTGGCCGGCAAAATCCCGGTGTCCTGCTTGCCGGATCGGTATTGGCCGGATTGGCTCTCGGGCGGTTCATCAAGGCCTCGCCGCCGGCGGGTCCAGAATTTCAGGATGCGCCGGGAGACCTCAAATCCCACACCGATCAGGCACAGGGTTGGTCCGCTGATCGGTCGCAGGATTCGGGCGTCGTCGGCGATGATGGGGCCATGCAGAGCACGGAGCAGGACAGATGAACACCCAGGACAACCCAAGCCTTGCCGGGCTGATCACCGACTTGGCCCAGAATGTCACCACTTTGGTGCAAACCGAGGCCAGGCTGTTTCGGGCCGAGCTTTCTGAAAAGCTTGCCAAAGCCGGAGCAGGTGCCGCGGAAGTGCTGGGCGGCGCGATCTGCTTGCTCGCCGCGCTAATGGTGTTGCTGCAGGCACTCGTTATTGCACTGACGCGGGCAGGACTTGGCGCGGGGTGGTCTTCCCTGCTGGTCGGCGTGGTCGTGGCGGCCCTCGGCATTATCCTGCTGCGGACCGGGACGGCCAGCATGGCGCCTTCGGAACTTACCCCCGACCGCACCCAGGAACAGCTCAAGCGCGACGCGAGCGTGATCAAGGAACAAGTGAGATGACTGAGAAATCCGCAGCCGAACTTGAACGCGAGGCCGAGGCAGCCCGTGCGCGGGTGATGGAGACCGCCGAATCCATTCGAGGCAGGATGACGCCGGGACAATTGCTCGATGAGTTCACCGGGCTGTTCTCGGGAGGGGAGAGTTCGGCCATGCTCGCCAACCTCAGAACGCAGGTCCGAGACAATCCTTTGCCGGTCACTATGGTGGGCGCGGGTCTGGCTTGGCTGATGTTCGGCAGTGGTACCGCAGACACCGCCCGCGGTTCGGCTGGCTACTCAATGCCCTCGGCGCCGGGACGACATGATGAACGGGAACGTGGAGGCTTGGGCAGCACGCTTTCCGATGCCGCCGCATCGCTGTCATCGGCTGCCACCAGCGTCGGCGATACCGTTTCCAGCGCTGCAAGCAGCGCCGCCGAGGGTTTGACGGGCACCACGGCCACTGCAAGATCGGTGACCGGCGACATGGCGGCGAAAGCCGCCCGCTCCGCGCAAGATCTGTTGGAGAACCAGCCCTTGGCCATAGCGGCCGCGGGTCTCGCCATCGGCGCCGCCATAGGTGCAATGCTGCCCCACACCGCAACGGAGGATGAGCAGCTAGGCGCCTATGGCGACAAGCTTCGCGATACCGCCGAAACCATGCTCGACAGGGGTCTCGACGAGGCCAAGCAGGTCGCCGCCGAAGCCTATGAGACCATCAAGCAGGAAGCTGGCCGGCAACATATGGAAGCAGACACGATCGCCGATCAGCTCGGCGAGATCGTGAAGTCCACAGCAGACAAGACCGAGCATGCCGTGCGTGAACGGATATCCGATCCGTCTCAGCATCAAAGCTAGATGATCCTGGATCGGCGATAGTCGGTCTCTTCCACACAGGGTCGGCGTTGTCCGTCAAACGGTGAACCGCTCAATCATTTCAGAGCGTAGAGGTAGGCCGCGATATCGCGCGCCTGCTGCTCCGAAATTCGGGTCGATGGCATGGCCGTGCGCGGATTGATTTCCCTGGCAGACCGTATCCAGCGGATCAGGTTCTCTGGATTGTTGGCCAGCCCGCCGCCGATAAAGGTGCGGTCAGCAAGACTGGCGTCGAGGCGTGGACCGACCTGCCCTTGCGCGCCCGGCACGCCCGAAATCGTATGGCAGCCGGAACAACCATTCGCAGTCATGATCGGCATGGCGCGCGCAATGTCACCTCCCGTGGCCGCCTCCGCCTCGTGGCGGATGCGCGCCGCCTGATCGGACCACCAGGTCATTCCGGCCACGCCCGCAACGAGCAGCACCAGCGCGACGCTGGCGCCGGCAAGCAGCTTAGACAAGCTCGTAGGCATGCGCAGCCTCCCCCCTTCCGCTCGCCTTGATCCACAGCGCGGCCAGCAGCAGCGCTGCGCCGCCATAGATCAGTCCAGCGGGAACCCACATCACCAGCCCGGCAAGTTGCTGGTCTTCCAGGGGGCTCAAATTCCATAGTGCCGCACCCACCGCGTTCTGCGGGTACCAGAGCCGCGGCGAGAGCAGCAGGAGCACGCCAAGCAGGCCAGTGTGCAGCGAGGTGACGAAAAGATGCATCACTGCGGTCCCATAGGCATGCTGGCGGCCGGGACGCGGCAAGAGTACCCACCAGAACAGCAGCCCTGTTCCGAAGAAGCTCGCGTGCTGTGCATAGTGCATCACGCCGCGTTCGAGCGCGGCCTCGAACAACGCCGGAAGGTGCCAGATCCATATGGCCAGGCCGTGGGCAATGGTCGCGCTGAGCGGTCGAGTTACGAAAGACCAAACCGCATTCAGCCATCTGCCGTGCGCGGCCATTCCAAGAATGCGCCGGACCCCGGCGGGATATCCCCACATCAAGGCCGCAGCCGGGCTGGCGGAGACCAGCAGCGGCGCCGCCACGGCCATCAGCAGTTCATGCTCGATCATATGCGCCGCAAAGATCTGCTCACCGAGTGCATGAATCGGGCTGACCAACGCGGCCGTCAACACGCCCCATCCGGCCGTGAACAGCAGAGCCTGGCGCAGCCGCAAAGTCCTGCCGCGGCTGCTGCGCCGCCAAAGCCGGCCAGCTCCAACGACATATATCAGGGCAAGCACGGCAAGTGGCAGGGTGATGGGCAGCGCGAGCGTCCACCCGGCCTCGGGTGCGCCGGCGCCGTAGCAGATGGAAGTAGAGAACAGCCCGTCCAGATTCATCGCAGGCACTCATCCAGGATCAGCGCCGCGCTGCCTTGCATGAGGATCACAAGCGCAAACAGCAACGCCGACAGCATGCCGAGATTGGCGACGAAGCGCTCTGTGGCGCGCGTACGCTTCGGCTTGAATGCGGCACCGCCTCGCCGCTTCGCCCGCCACGACAGCGCCCCGCCGAGCAGCGACAACAAGACGAGCAGCAGCGCCACGGGAAGCACGACCGGCACCTGGCGATTGCATTGCCAGGGCACCAGCGCATAATTCAGCTGTGTCGAGACCGCCCACGCCAGCGGCCCTGACAGAAGACCACCCCAAGACGTTCCCAGGCGTAATGCACGCATCTCAGCCTAGCCTCGGCACCCAGTAGATGAGCAGATAGATCGGAATCCAGGTCAGGACCACGAAGTCCCAGTAGAAGACATTGTCGCCGACATCGCCGAAGCGACGGCCGCTATAGCCGTGGCGCGTGAACATCAGCACAGTCAGCACGATGGTGTCGCCGACATCGGTGATGAGATGGGTGGTGTGCAGCCCGAGCAGCACCCAGAGCATCGATCCATAGGCATTGGTGTCCCAATAGATGTTGAGGGCCGGGAATTCGAACCAGCGCACGACGAGCGGAGCGATGCCGAGCAGCGACATGACCATCAGCCCGATCCGCACCGGCACCATCGAACATTGCTTGGCATAGCGGTGGAGGATGTGGTTAGGCACAAGGCTGACGATGAACAAAATGGTGACGATCGTTCCGGGCCAATGGTTCGGGCGCGGTGCGCTGAGCGGCCAGTCTGGCCATGACTGCGCAAGGTAGAGATAAGCGCCGGCCGCCAGCGCGAAGCCCGTGCCTTCCAGCGCCATGAAACCCAGCGTGCCCCACCAGGTCGGGCTGCGCGGACCGTGCCCGAAGGTGGGCAGGCCAGAAAGATCGGCGGCGGCGCGCTGCTTCATTCCTCGTCCTCCGGATCGCCCTTGGGCCAGAACCATCCGATCAACGTGATGGCGATTGGCGCGGCGCCCCAGACGATCGCCCAGGGCGTGAAGATTGAATAGAGAAACGTGCCGCCGACGGCCAGCGCCGCTAAAAGCGGCCAGATCGAAGGGGCGGCCGATTTCTCGCGAATGTCGGGATGAGCTTCGGCCACGGTCGAGATGAGGAGTTCGCGCGCGTCGACGCGGAGCCCGGTCGCTACAGGGAGCGCCTCGCGCTCGGCCCAGAGCGGCTCGATATGAGTGACGATGGGAATGCGTGCGAAATTATAGCTCGGCGGCGGCGAGGATGTTGCCCACTCCAAGGTTCCTGCGTCCCAAGGATTGTTGCCGGCCGAGGTGCCTTTCAACGCGCCATGCACAAGGTTGAAGGTGAACAGGACAAAGCTCAGGAAGAAGAGTAACGCCCCAGCCGAGATGAAAAGGTTGATGTTGCCCCAGCCAAGCTCGGCCGGATAGGTGTAGACACGTCGTGGCATGCCCCACAGGCCGACCAGATGCATCGGGAAAAAGGCTGCATTGAACCCGATGAAGGCCAGCCAGAAATGCCACCGCCCGAGGCGTTCGCTCATCATGCGGCCGGTGACCTTCGGGAACCAGAAATAAGCCGCGCCAAGCAGCGGGAACACCGAGCCGCCGATCAGCACGTAATGGAAATGGGCGACGACGAAATAGGTGTCGTGGACCTGAAGATCCAACGGCACTGAGGCGAGCATCACGCCCGTCAGCCCGCCGATGACGAAGATGAAGAAAAAGCCGAAGACGAACAGCAACGGAGTTCGGATCACCGGTCTGCCGTCCCATAATGTTGCCAGCCAGCAGAAGATCTGTACGCCGTTCGGGATGGCGATCATCATGCTGGATGCGGTGAAGAAGCTGGCGCCAAGCTTTGGCAGGCCGGTGGCGAACATGTGATGGACCCAAAGCCCGAACGAAAGGAAGCCGACCGCGATCAGCGACAGGACCAGCCCGAGATGACCGAATGTCGGTCGCCTGGCGAAAACAGGAATGATCGAGGACACCATGCCCGTCGCCGGCAGGAAGATGATGTAAACTTCCGGATGGCCGAAGAACCAGAAGAGGTGTTGGAACAGCAGAGCATCCCCACCTTCGGCCGGGTTGAAGATGTGCGTGCCAACCAGCCGGTCAAGGATCAGGAAAGTCGAGGTGATCATCACCGCCGGCATCGCGAAGACGACGACGAAGGAAGTGACCAGCATCGCCCAGACATAGAGCGGGATCTTGTCCAGCGACATGCCGGGGGCTCGCTGCTTGAAGACCGTGACGATGGTCGCCACCGCGACGGCCAGTGACGACACTTCGGTATAGGTGATCATCTGCGCCCAGACGTCAGCCCGCTTGCCCGGTGCGAATTCGGGGCCGGACAGCGGTACGTAGGCGAACCAGCCCACATCAGGGGCCATGTTGAGGGCGAAGGACACCCAGGCGAAAGCGCCGCCCGAGACGTAGACCCAGTAGCTGAACGCGTTCAGGCGCGGAAACGCGATGTTGCGGGTGCCGACCATCAGCGGCACCAGGTAGATCCCGGTCGCCTGCATGATGGGCACGGCGAACAGAAACATCATCGTAACGCCATGCATGGTGAACAGCTGATTGTAGAGGTCGGGCCCGATCAGCCCGCGTTGCGGTCCAGAAAGCTGGATGCGCATGACGACAGCGTTGAGGCCGCCAAGACCAAGGAACACGAAAGCGGTGATCAAATAGCGTCGTGCGATCACCTTGTGATCGACGCTCGACAAGGCTCCGACGATGCCGGATGGCGTCCGCCAGGTGCGCTCGAGCCAGCGATGCAGGCCGGCATCATCCATGCCGGTGTCGCGCGGTCCGTCATGCTCGGGCGCGATGTCGCCTTTTGCAGATACCTTGCGCTCCGGCGGCAGGTCGCGTTGGCTTGTGAGATCCGCGCTGCTCATTTCAGACCCTCGAGATAGGCGACCACGGCATTGAGCTCATCGCCGCTGAGCTCCACCACCGGCATGTGGGAGCCGGGCTTGATGCCTTGCGGGTCGGCTATCCAGGCGGCGAGATTGCCGCGGCTCATCGTCAAGGTCCCGGCAGCGAGCGTCTGCCGGCTGGCTATGTGGGTGAGATCGGGAGCCACCGTTCCGCCGGCCGGCGTCCCCCCGATCCTGTGACACATCACGCAGGGGCGTTTGAGGAACAGGTCCGCACCGACCTTGGCTTCGCCGCTCGCCGGCGCGCCGGCCGGCTGCAACTGGTCGTTCAGCCAGGCATCGAATTTCGGGCGCGGCTCGGCGATGATCAAGGTGCCCATGTTGGCGTGCTGCGCACCGCAGAATTCAGCGCATTGACCACGGTAGACGCCTGGCTTGTCCGCCTTGATATCCAGGACGTTCATGTGGCCCGGGATAAGGTCGAGCTTGCCGGCCAAGCTTGGGATCCAGAAGGAATGGATCACATCGGTCGAGGTCAAAAGCAGCCGCACCGGCTCGCCGGCAGGGATATGAATCTCGTTTGCCGTCGTCAGGATGCGGCTCGGCGTAGCATCCTCGTAGCGCACCTCCCACCACCAC